>JBGUPW010000287.1:0-2180 GCA_045130495.1 Ruminococcus sp.
AATCTTCTAGCTGCATAACAAAAAGCGCAGTAGTCGTTAAACTACTACGCTTGAAAATATTAAGTCCAACTTTTGGGGGTCACGTCAAAACAATAGGTTTCGGGTCTGCTTTTACTTTAGGGAACCTCTAAAAATTCCCTTTATTTGAAGCTTTTTGTTATAGCTCTCCGAGCATTTGATTGGGGTTATCCGCTGCTTTCACCTTGCCGAAAGCCTTGATGATAACGCCGTTTTCGTCAATCAGGTAGGTGGTGCGGACAACGCCCATGCTTACCTTTCTGTAGAGCTTTTTCTCCTTCCATACGTCATACGCCTGAATCACCGTTTTTTCGACGTCCGAAAGCAGGGTGTTTGTCTTTTTAAAAGTCAAGGATTTGTTTGTTTTTACTTCCTTTTGCATTTATACTACTTACAATTCAAACCCGCGTTAGAATGCGCCGATGAAAGGAAGGAAAAAATAAAAACGGTTTATCCAAAGGCGCAGAGAGCGTCTACCGCCGCAGGCTGGTAAAAACAATCCCTCATATTTCACATGACGCGGAAGGGCAAATACGTCGGGGATCAATACGCACGCAGCCTTTGCAAACTTTATACCTTGTTTTTTTCAATCGGCATTTTATACGGTATCGTGCCGAACCGCAATTATCAAAACTGATTTCCGATAAGTTTTGCGTTGAAAGATAGACAAACTCTTTGATTTCTGTTATTATTACGATAGCGGATATAAAGCGGAAATCAGAAATGACGGCGGGTGATATTATATGAGAACAAAATATGTTTCACAATTTGATAAAATGACAAAGACGCCTGTATCGAGGCTTATTGTAGCGCTGTCGGTTCCAACTATCATCAGTATGCTCGTGACGAATATCTACAACCTTGTAGATACTGCGTTTGTCGGTCAGCTCGGAAACTCCGCAAGCGGCGCCGTGGGAATAGTATTCGGCTTTATGTCGGTGCTTCAGGCTGTTGGATTCATGTTCGGCAACGGTTCGGGAAGCATAATTTCGAGGCTGCTCGGCGCGAAGGATGGAGCACAGGCTTCCAAGGTCGCTTCAACGGGATTTTTTTCTTCACTTGCTTTCGGCGCAGTATTGTCCGTTTTCTGCGCGTTTGTGCTTGATCCGCTTGTAATGTTTCTCGGTAGCACGGAAACCATAGCGCCGTTTGCCAAGACATATATCGGCTATATTTTGGTTGCCTCTCCGTTTATCACGGCGAGCTTCACCATGAACAATATTCTGCGCTATGAGGGCAAGGCGGCTCTCGGCATGATCGGCTTGGCTGTCGGGGCGGTGCTGAATATCGCGGGCGACCCGGTTCTGATGTTCGGACTCGGAATGGGTATCGCGGGAGCAGGATTGTCAACCTGTATTTCTCAGGTCATCAGCTTTTTTGTTCTGCTTGTGATGTTCCTGCTCGGTAAAACGCAGTGCAAATTATCCGTAAAGCTGATTTCGCTGAAAAGCCTGCCCGATATCATCGCGACAGGTCTGCCCAGTCTGTTCAGACAGGGGCTTAATTCGCTCAGCACAGTGGTTCTGAACAACTGCGCGTCGGCGTTCGGAGATCCCGCCGTTGCCGCCATGAGCATTGTTTCGCGCGTTATATTCTTTACATTCTCGTTTGCGCTCGGTATCGGACAGGGCTTTCAGCCCGTTTGCGGCTTCAACTACGGCGCAAAGAAATATGACAGGTTGAAAGCCGCTTTCCGCTTTACGGTGCTGCTGTCGGAAATCATCGTCGCGGTGATGTCCGTGGGCTTGCTGCTTTTTCCCGAAGAGATCATTCGTGTGTTCCGCGACGACAGCACTGTGGTTGAAATCGGAACGCGTGCCTTGATATTGCAGAGCATAGCGCAGATCTTTCTTCCGTTTTGTATGGTCACGGAGATGACGCTGCAAAGTACAGGCAAAAAAGTCGGCGCATCGCTGCTGTCTATACTTCGGAATGGCTTGTTCTTCATTCCGTTGCTGCTTATTATGTCGAATGTACGGGGGCTTGCGGGTATTCAGGAGGCGCAGCCGCTTTCGACCGTTATTTCGGTTATTCCATCCGTTATTTTAGCGGTAAAATTCTTTAGGCAACATCGTACAATTCATGGCGCACGGCTTGCTTGAATCTTGTTCCGTCAGCTTGCCCAAAAAATCTCAGCAAGGCGACAGCCTTACCTCAATTTT
>JBGUPW010000288.1:0-9639 GCA_045130495.1 Ruminococcus sp.
ACAAGCGAAGCTCCGATACAGCCGGAAACCGCAAAGGCAAACCATACTTCTCTGCCCTTAAATATCGTGATATACAGACCGACGAAAATAACCGAAATCACGCCTAAAAGCAAGCCGTTGAACAATCCGACGCGGCTTTCTTTGACAACTAAATGCATTTTTTGCCCGAAGGTGAGGTTTTCGTCCATAAGCACTCGGATCGTCACAGCAAGAGACTGCGTGCCGACATTACCCGCCATGTCAAGGATAAGCGACTGGAACGCCATAATCATCGTGAGCTGAGAAACCACACTCTCAAAAACTCCGACGACCGACGACACGAGTATGCCGAGTCCGAGAAGTGCCAAAAGCCACGGCAAACGCTTTTTCATACTTTGAAGCAGCGGCTCCTTTAAATCCTCCTCGGCGGTCAAGCCCGCTAACTTTGCGTAATCCTCGCCCATCTCCTCGTCTACGACTTCAATAACGCTTTGGGCGGTGATGATACCCAAAAAGCGGTTGCTGTTGTCGAGCACCGGTATAAACGCTTCGGAATAGTCCTTTAACTGCTCAAGACAATCGTCGATGCTCTCATGCGCGTACACATACGGGAATGAGGTAAGAATCAAATCGTCGAGCGCGGTTGTCTTTTTTGCGGTGATCAAATCGCGCAGCTCCATAGCTCCGTAGAACTCATCATCCTCGTCCACGACAAAAATAGTGGCGATGTTGTCGTTTTCCTCAGCCTGACGAACAAGCTCCGACATAGCCTCGGGAACAGTCAGGGTTTCCCTGATAACAATGCAGTCTGTCGTCATTTTGCTGCCTATTTCATCCTCGTCAAACGAGGCAAGCAAACGGACGTCCCTGCGCACATCGGGCGGCAGAGCCTCTATAATAAGCACCCTGCGCTCCTTTTCAACAAATCGGAGAATATCGGCTGCGGTGTCCGAGTCAAGCTCGCTCACGACCTCAGCCGCTTTTTTTACGTCAAGCTCCTTGAAATATACGGCCGCGTCCTCCTCCTCGGCGTATTCAAGCACCTCGGCGAGCATTGCAGCAGGACAAATGCGGTAGAGCTTTTTCCGTTCGTTGACGGTTAGATTTTCCATCGCCTGAGCGATATCGTTCCCGTGGTAGTTCTCCAAACGCCGCTGTGCCGCCTTTGGGGAATCGTTTCCTCTGATTATCTGAATTATTTCACTTTCATAGTCGGGTCTGACCGCCGCAGACTCTTTTTCGACTTTTTTTGTATTGATTTCCTCAGTCATTTGCTGCCCCTCCTGTTACGGCGCCGACTGCGCCTGTCTTTGGAAACTTTTTTCATTTCTCATTTACGTGGAATGAAATAGCTTCCCTACATTAAAAAGAACCCTGTACGAACGGATCATACAAGGGCAAACAGGAATAAATTAAGACTCAGAACTATAAAACGCAACGCACGGCAAATGTTTGCCCGCTTACGCACGCTCCGATATTCCGTTTGCGCCTTACGGTCCCCCCGTAACTGTCGCCGTTTGTCACATTTTTCACCTCGCAGTTTTTTCTGAATGTTCCGGATATAGTATAGCATAATTGCATTTGTCTGTCAATTATTTATAAATAAGGGAATTACATAGTTTCCCATAAGGTTTTCGCTTGATTTTAAGTTACCGCCGTGTTACAATGATACCGAAATCTTTCGGAGGAATCATCAATGAAAAATACAGATTATGATGTAATTATTATAGGAGCGGGACCCGGCGGTATCTTCACCGCTTACGAGCTGAGCAAAAGGCAGCCCGGGCTTAAAATAGCCGTATTTGAGGAAGGGCATGAGCTGAGCAAACGCCACTGCCCTATCGACGGCATAAAGGTTAAAACGTGCGTCGGCTGCCAAATTTGCTCGATAATGAGCGGATTCGGCGGCGCCGGAGCATTTTCCGACGGAAAATACAACATCACCAACGACTTCGGCGGCACGCTTTATGAGTATATCGGACGCGAAAAAGCTCTGGAGCTTATGCGCTACGTGGACGATATCAACATGAAGTTCGGCGGACAGGATTCACATTTATATACCACGGCGGGAACGCGGATCAAAAAGCTCTGCCTGCAAAATGATTTGCACTTGCTTGACGCCTCGGTGCGGCATTTGGGCACCGATATAAACTACATTGTGCTTGAAAACCTTTATGCTCACCTGAAAGACAGAGCCGAATTCTATTTTGATTCGCCTGTGAACAAGGTTACGGCTGCCGACGGAAAATTTACGGTGAAATCAAAGGGCATAACCTACTCCTGCGGCAGATGCGTTATTTCCGTGGGCAGAAGCGGAAGCAAGTGGATGGAGTATGTGTGCCGTGAGATCGGGGTCAAAACCAAGTCCAACCGCGTCGATATCGGCGTGCGCGTCGAGCTTCCCGCAGAGATATTCTCTCACCTTACCGACGAGCTTTACGAAAGCAAAATAGTCTATCGCACCAAGGAATACGGCGACCGCGTCCGCACCTTCTGCATGAATCCAAAGGGAGCTGTCGTTACCGAAAATACAAAGGGCATTGTCACAGTGAACGGTCACAGCTACGAGGATCCTGAAAAGCAGACGGGCAACACCAATTTCGCGCTGCTTGTCGCAAAACATTTTTCTGAACCGTTCAAGGATTCCAACGGCTACGGCGAGAGCATAGCGCGGCTGAGCAATATGCTGGGAGGCGGCGTTATCGTTCAGCGTTTCGGAGATTTGATCCGCGGCAGACGCAGCACGCCCGACAGAATTTCCGAGAGCTTCACCGTTCCCACACTTTCCGCGACGCCCGGCGACCTCAGTTTGGTGCTCCCTAAGAGGATCCTCGACGGCATAATCGAAATGATTTACGCGCTTGACAAAATCGCCCCCGGCACCGCGAACGACGATACACTCCTGTACGGTGTTGAGGTCAAGTTCTACAATATGGAGGCGGAGGTTGACGGCAATCTCGAAACAAAGCTAAAGGGTTTGTATATCATCGGCGACGGAAGCGGTATCACACACTCGCTGTCGCATGCGTCTGCAAGCGGTGTATATGTTGCGGAAAAAATCGACGCACAGCTCAGAGGATGATTTTTTTATCCGTTTAATATCTTGTAATTTTTTTAATAAACCGTTTTTATCGGAGCCTCTATAATTTGGGAACCTCTAAAAAATTCCCTGCCGCGCATAAGCACGACAGGGAATTATTAGAGGTTCCCTTATATTATCACCGTATCCCCTGCCGAAATGTAGTTCAGGCGGCGCATATGCGGCTTCATGCCTTCATACTGCTCTGTTCCCGTGCAGTGGCAGGTGTAGTAAACCGTGTCGTAACCGTCCAGTCTGCGGGCGTAATCCCTCAGCGCACTGTCAACGGGGAGCCTGAAAAAGTGGAATCCGCCCACCAATATATCGGGCTTGAACCATTCGACTATGTTCATTATGCCCTTATGCGAGCAGCCGCTTATAAGCACGCGCTTTCCGTTTTCTTCTATCAGAAGATACTGCTCATGCCTGAAATCATCCTGAAGCATTTCTCCGTTCCGCTCAACGTTAAGACCTGCCGCGCCCGGAGCGTCGCCGCGTTCTTTTTCGTTGCATGAGAAAAGCGTCAGCCCGTCCCCTATTCGCGTCTCGCCGTCCGTCATAATGAATCGCGGATTTTCCTTTAGCGACACGTCAAGCCCGTTATACCTTTCGCCGTTGAAATGCGGTTCAAACGCAAAGCGGCTGATGTATACCGGCGCCTTTTTATTGATCTCAAAAAACTTTTTCAGACCGCCGCCGTGGTCGTAATGACCGTGTGACAGCACGGCAAGATCGACGCGGCTCAAATCTATTCCAAGCCTCGACGCGTTTTCGGCAAACAGCTCGCTTTGTCCCGTGTCGAAGAGAATGGTTCTGCTGTCGGTTTCTATAAAAAGGCTCAGGCCGTGCTCAACGGGCAGTCCGACCCGCGAGGTGTTTTCCGTTAAGGCTGTAATTTTCATTCTATCGTCCCCGTTTCTATAACATAATTTCGACTTAATTTCGACAAAAAACAATTTTTTCCGACAAAACAATAGCTTTTTCCGTTACCTTATGATAAGATAATATTATATAAATCTGCTGAAACAAGAGAGGTGAGCGCTGTGTCAAAACGTTTGATATCCTGCGCCGTCTCTGTTGTTTTGCTTTTTGTCTCTTTTTTCACCGCAGCGGCTGATAGCTTCGGAAAACTGAAAGAGCTTTCCCTCTGCGTAAAGGTTTTCGCCTACAGCGGAAAAGACTCGGCGTATTTTTACGGTTTCAGCAGTCAAACACTTTGTTCGGTGAGAGCGATCCCCGACGTGCTGACGCGCACCGTTAATGTAAGCGGCACTATTCTCAGCGTGTGCCACGACGACGCAAACGCCTATGCGCTGTACAAAACCGAAAATAACGCATATTTTATTATGCAGATGGATATGAACAACGGCAACTGCTCTTGGTTCCAAATCGCAAAAGGAAAAGCAGTGCGACACAGTTCGATCGCCGCTTGCAGCGGAGAGGCAATGGTAATTATCACCGAAGGGAACAACGCCGTTGTATGGGGTCAAAGCGGCGATAAAAGCTATACGTATTCATTCCCTGCCGCCGTTAAAGAGCTGTTCGTCAATGATAATCACGCCTACGCCTTAACAAACGACGGTTCGCTTTACCGCATAGGAAGCGGTTCAAAAACTTATTGCGCCGATTTATCGGGTTTTTCCGGTCTTTTAAACGCGGGCTGCGGCTGGATGTTTATGTCGGGCGGAGTCTTGGTGTCGGTCAACGGCTCTGCGGAATATACCCACGCCGATACAGCGGTAAAGCTTAACGGAAAAACCGTAAAGCGAAACAGCGTGCGGCTGCTCGCCTGCGCCTCGGATAAAACGGCTGTGCTCAAAAATGATTATTCCCTTGAATATATCGCTTCGGACGGAGAAACGCCCGGCTCAGATTCCACGGATAAAAGCAGATTGAAAAGCGGCGGAATTGCCGTGCTTGAAGCAGGAATGACCGTCAGCAAGCTAAAGAACACCAATTCCAACGTGATCGGCGTATACGGAGCAAACGGTGAAGGAATAATCTCAGGCGCACTCAGAACAGGCTATACCGCAAAGCTCGAAAGCGGAAGCTGCCTGATAGCGATTTTGGGAGATATAAACGGCAGCGGCACGGTCAACAGCGCCGACACCAAACTGCTGATGCGTTTCTTCGCAGGCAGCGCAAGCCTGAACGATTGCGAGATCACAGCGGCAGACTGCAACAGAGACGGCATTACAGATAACCGCGATTTGGTGTTGCTTTCAAGGATGAAATAACGCTCAAAGCCGAAATTAAAAAAATCAGAAAAACAAATACTATTCCCAAAAGCGGCGCACCGTTTTCCGTGCGCCGCTCATTTGATTCAGGAAAATTTTAGGGTTTCCCTTCACATCAATTATTATAAATATCCCGTTTTCTCATTATAAAGAGAATGGTTGAGCAAACAAAAAGAATCACGAGAATCAGCAGGGCTACGTACCACGTGCCCGTGTACATCAGCGTTTCGCTCTCAGACTTTTTTTCTTTTTGCTGCTGCGGCTTGGTCGGCTGAGTCGCCGGGGTCGGTTTTACGGTTGTTGGGGGAACCGTTGTGACCTTTTGCTCCGGCGTGGCGGGATTTACGCTCGGTTCAACAAATGTTGACGGCGTTATGGTCGTGTATTTTGAAACCTGAACGTCGGTTTTTTTCGCCTTGCTGTTCGCTACAAGCACAACCTCTTTCCCGTCAAAGGATTGACCCGTTTGAGGATTGGGCTCGGAAACGATCAAATCGCTCACCGACAAATCAACCTTTGTGATCTCGGAATCCGAATAAGAAAGCTGAGGCGTGTCGAAAACGATCTTTACAAACACCGCCTCGGAGGTCGTGTAGTCAAACATTCTCAAATCGGTTGCCGAAAAACAAATAATGCCCTTTTTGCTGTCGATGCTCATAACGGAGTCGTCCTTCATCAGCGGACAGACCGTTGCAGCGGTGTTCTTCTTGGGATCAACCGTTAAAAGCTCCGCGTCATAGCTGAGCGTCCAGTATACCGAAAGCAGCCGCCTTGAGGATTTTAGCAAATAAGTGACCGTGATCTCACGTGTAAACTCGTTGTACTCCGCGTCTATTCTGCCGAAGTAGTTTGAGATCGCCGAAACCGTAAGCACGGGATATTGTGCACGCGAAACAGTTGACGGTGCAACCGAAACGGATTCCGATGGATTTTCACTGAGGGAAGTGTTTTCTTCCCCGTTTAAACCGTCGGAAGCCTCTTCATCCGTATAACTTTCCCCGAGAGAGGACGCTTCCGCAGATGTTTCCGATTCGCAAAAGGCGGTGAATATTGAGCTGTATAATAATGACGCTGTAACAAAAAAAGCCAGTAAAAAACCGAGCGCCTTTTTTGACATAACTCTTTCCTCCGCATTGTATAGTCTATCAAGTATAGTATAATACAAAACGCTGAAAAATGCAAGTCATATTAAAGACGGCAAAAAGGAGCCGACTGAAAAGCCGACTCCTTAGCGGAAAACTATTTAATTATTTTCTGGATTTTTTGCGGGTGAAGTATACAATACCTACGCCTGCGATAAGAACAGTCAAAACGATAACAACAAATGATACCTGACCGGTAGCAATTGCGCCGTTTGAGTTGTTTGCAGTGTTGCTACCGCTGGCGGGAGCACTTGTAGAAGACTGAGCGTCAGTGGAAGCTGCGGGAACAGTTGAAGCTGCTTCAGTGGTAGTAGGAACGGTGGGCTCTTCTACTTCGCCTTTCCTATAACCGTCGTTTGCGAAGTTACCTGCTACCATAACCTTGTTACCCTTAGCATCCTTCATAAATACCATGCCGTAATCATCGATTTCATATTTATCGCCCTCGGGAATAACAGCATTACCCTTTTCATTAAATGTAATACCTGTCTGCGATTCAAGCAGTTCCTTGGTCGGCCAGTTACCAAACTTACCGTTATCATAACGGAAGAAGAAGTTGCCGTCGTATCCGATCATGCCGCTTGTGGGGCTGGGAATCATCTTGTCGGGATCAAAATTAAGAACGAACACCATTTTGTCATAGGTAAAGGTCAAGCTAAAGAACTGAGGATCCTCGGCAGCATAAGTTTCATCAACTATGTCTTCGTTAAAGAAGTTGCCTGCATAGTCACCAAAGAAAGACAAATCAAGTCCGTCTTCTTCTTCAATTTCAGTAATGACATCGTTAGCCTGCAGATCCTTATCATCGTTAGAGAGCTTGTCCCAATCATGTTTGAGATGTGCGGCAGAAATCTTATTAATGTCTACCCAGAATGTATCGGATTTGAGATCGAGATCCTTTGCTCCCTCAATTTCCGCCTTTTCAAAAATTGTCTTGTATGCATATCTAAAAACTTCGTCAAAAGTACCGCTGTTGTCAAATCTTGAAATAGGCGCAGCCTGGAAGTCTTTAGTTTGTTTTGCTGCTGTGTAGAAAGGATTTTTGGTGGTGTCTGTTTCAGTACCGCCGTCGATGTAGTTGTCCCAAATAATCATGTTAGCGTTGCCCGCGTCACCATTTCCATATGTAGGAACATCAATAGCGAAAAGATTTTCAACGCCTTCTTCGTCAGTAACCTTAACGCTCTTGTATCCCGGCCAACCGTGACCGCCGGCTTTATTATCGGGAGTATCAAAGCCTGACCACCAGTAAATACCTGCTGCGCCTCCGCACTTGGGATCCTTTGTTGTTTCGTTCTGCCAAGCGGAATCCGGCATAGCAAACAACAGGTGCTGTGTTACGATCTTAGAGTCGGAAGGGGTATATTCACCCAACGTACCGAAACCGCCAACAGCCTTTTCACCGTCCGCGCTTACAGCAACGGTGCCCGCAGTAACCATGGAAGCAGCCATGGTGCCCGCAAGAGCGATGCTTAAAATTTTCTTTTTCATATTAAATTCCTCCAATTAATTTCCGAAAATCGGTTGATTCTATTATATAACAAAGATTGTCAAAAATCAAGACACTTATCAAATATTGTTTTTGGAAAAACTAATGAAAATTATTGCCCCTTTTTGTATAAAAATGTAAATCAACTCTCATTTTTACCGCGTTTATTGACAATTACGATAGCAGCGACAACCGCGCCAATTATCAACGGCGCACCGATCAGCAAAAACAGCCATTTGGAAGAAAAACCTCCCTTTTCGTCCTCGGTACTTAAAACAGAGCGGGTAACCTCAACGACGCTTTTGTTGACAATTGAGCCCACCATTTTATGGTCGCTCTTGTTAGGAGTGTTTTCATCGCCCATTCCGTCCTCGTAATTAATAAAGTCACCCTGATTATTTTGAAGAGTGTTTTCATCTTCGTTTACCGGCGGTACAGCGTCATCAACGATCTTTTCGCCATCTACAGTCATGTCGTATGTGAATTTATATTTTTTCAGATATTCAAGATTTTCTCCGTAAAGCTCTGTGAAGAAATATGTTATGTCTGCGTTGCCTTCCTTTTTGACCTTAAAGCTGGCGGACAAAAACTGCGCTTTTTCTTTAAAGCTCGGAAGACTCGAAAGTGAGGAAAAGTTCATCGGAATCTTGCCCTCAATATTCTCATTGTATATTACAAAATCAAATTTTTCAAAATTAAGACTCTTTTGTTGATATTCCAAGAAATCGCTGTCATAAAACAAGCGAAGCTCAAAGCCCATAATCTCCTCATCAGCATCGCTGAGATAAAGATCATAAGTTACGGTCTGTCCCACTGAAACCTCGGCATCACTGTTGATTTCAAGCTTCTTTGAATCATCTATGTCCGGATTGTCACCGGCTGAGCTGTCGGCTCCTGAGGCGTCAGCGCCTGAACTGTCGGCGGCTGAGCTATCCTCTGCATAAACGGTTACAAAGGAACAAAGCAAAAGCGCGAGCGCAACACAAAATGACGAAAATTTAATTCCTGTCTGTTTCATAATTTCAATCCTTCAATCAAATTATAACGATATTATATAATAAAATTTCTAAGAAATCAATATTTTTTTAACCGATGTTATCTCCTAACCGATATCTTAATCAAATTGTAATCTTTGTTGCAAAATTTGTTATAAAACTTTAGAATACTTTTCCGAGCTATTCTTTCTGTTACTCCGAATATTACCCAAATTTCTTAATTAAATGAAAAACATCCTCCGGCGTTTAAACCGGAGGATGAAAATTATTTTTTTAATGCAGCATCAGCCGAAATTATTTTACTCTCTTGCGAGCAAAGTAGATGCCGGCTGTTGCAGATACGAGTACCAGCAGGATAATGATAGCCATGGAGGCATTGCCTGTCTGTACTGCACCTGAGCTTGAACCGCCGGAGCTGCTTCCGCCGGAATCCTTAGAGCTATCCGCAGTGGAAGGAGTTTTTGTCGCAGAAGTAACATCTGTTGCAGCGGTAGCAATTGTAGTTGACTCTGAAGCCGCAGATGTTGTTTCCTCTGAGGCAGGCTCTGAGGAAGGTTCTGTAACAGGCTCAGAAGCGGGCTCTGATGCAGGCTCTGAAGCGGGCTCTGAAGCGGGCTCTGATGCAGGTTCAGAAGCGGGCTCTGATGACGGTGTGGGCTCGTCGCCGCGCTTGTCAACAGTGTCAACATAGATGATTGCATCTTCGCCGTCTTCTTCT
>JBGUPW010000289.1:0-13888 GCA_045130495.1 Ruminococcus sp.
TTTGTTCGTCAAGCTCTGACAAAAAGCGGTAATATCTTGGCAAACGCCTGATAACCGACATCGAAATGCTGTCACTTTTAGACATTATGCATTTGCTCCCAACGACGCCGCCAGTCTTTCGTTAACTGCTAACAGGAAAGCCTCGGTGCTCACCCTGCGCTTTTGGGGCAGCGACGAAATAAGATAGAGGTCGCCTGTCATTATGCCGTCCTCAATTGTTTTGATGGTTGCGGCTTCAAGCTTTGCCGCAAACTCCGAAAGCCCGGGAAGCTTGTCGAGCTCGCCGCGCTTATTCAGGGCACCCGTCCACGCGAAAATAGTCGCGACGGAGTTGGTAGAGGTTTCCTCGCCTTTAAGATATTTGTAATAGTGGCGCTGAACCGTGCCGTGAGCCGCCTCGAACTCGTAAATGCCGTCGGGAGAAACGAGAACGCTTGTCATCATGGCGAGCGAACCGAAGGCGGTGGCTATCATGTCGCTCATAACGTCGCCGTCGTAGTTCTTGCAAGCCCACATATAGCCGCCCTCGCTGCGGATAACGCGCGCAACGGCGTCGTCGATAAGGGTGTAGAAGAACTCGATCCCCGCTTCCTCAAACTTATCCTTGTACTCGTTTGCAAAAATCTCCGCGAAAATATCCTTGAAGCGGTGGTCGTAGATCTTGCTGATCGTGTCCTTTGTGGCAAACCATACGTCAAGCTTCTGGTCGAGAGCGTAGTTGAAGCAGCTCCTTGCAAAGGACGAAATGCTCTTGTCAAGGTTGTGCATACCCTGGATAATGCCGTCCGAGGTGAAATCAAAAATCGTGCTGCGCTCCTCTGTGCCGTCGGGCTTGGTCACGCAAAGCTCGGCTCTGCTGCCCGCCTCAACGCGCATTTCCGTGTTCTTGTAAACGTCGCCGTAAGCGTGACGCGCTATGCAGATCGGCTTTTTCCAGGTGGGAATGTAGGGAGTGATGCCCTTTACAAGGATCGGGCTGCGGAACACGGTGCCGTCGAGAATGGCGCGGATAGTGCCGTTGGGCGACTTCCACATACTTTTGAGGTTGTATTCGCTCATTCTTGCGGCGTTGGGGGTGATAGTGGCGCACTTTACGGCAACGCCGTACTTCTTTGTCGCGTTGGCGCTGTCGATCGTGATCTGGTCGTTAGTTTCGTTTCTGTTTTTGAGTCCGAGGTCGTAGTACTCGGTCTTTAAATCCACATAGGGCGTAATGAGGATATCCTTGATCTGCTGCCAGATTATCCTTGTCATTTCGTCGCCGTCCATCTCAACGAGCGGCGTTGTCATTTTGATTTTTTCCATCAGCTGTTCTCCTTTGTATAGTCAAGCAGTCCGCCCGCTATGATTATCGCTCTTGTTCTGTCGGAAAGCTCACATTCAGCCTTGAAGCTCTCCCCTGTCGTGCTGTTTACAACGGTGACGTCTGCGGCGTCCGCGATCTCCTGCTTTACGCTCGGAAGCTCTATCATATCGCCGAGCTTGATTTTGTCGTAGTCGGCGGCGTCCTTGAAGGTGAGCGGCAGAATACCCGCATTGATAAGGTTGCTCTTGTGGATTCGGGCGAAGCTCTTTACAAGCACAGCCTTAACGCCCAAATAGAGCGGAGCGAGTGCGGCGTGCTCACGCGAGGAGCCCTGACCGTAGTTTTCTCCGCCGACGATCACGCTCTTGCCCAAAGCCTTTGCGCGGGCGGGGAATTCGGGGTCGCACACGGTGAAGCAGTGCTCGGAGATTTTCGGGATATTTGAGCGCAGGGGCAGTATCTTAGCGCCTGCGGGCATGATGTGGTCGGTAGTGATGTTGTCGCCGACCTTGAGCGAGCAGCTTGCCTCTATGCTGTCGGTGAGAGGACTTGTTTTGGGGTACTCCTTGATGTTGGGACCGCGGAGTATCTGCACGCTGTCCATTTCCTCAACGGGAGCGGGGTCGATGACCATATTGTCGTTTATGAGGAACTTCTCGGGCATTTCGATTTCAGCCGCTTCGCCGAGGCAGCGCGGGTCGGTAAACACGCCCGTGAGAGCCGAAACAGCGGCGGTTTCGGGAGATACAAGATAGATCTGACCGTCGGCAGTGCCGCTTCTTCCCTCGAAGTTTCTGTTAAATGTGCGCAGCGAAACGCCCTTGCTGTTGGGCGACTGACCCATGCCGATGCAGGGACCGCAGGCGCTCTCCAAAATGCGCGCGCCCGCCGCGATCATATCGCCCAGCGCGCCGTTGAGCGCAAGCATATTGAACACCTGCTTGCTGCCCGGGGCGATGGCCAAGGATACATTGTCGGCGACTTTTTTGCCCTTTAAAATGTGCGCGACGCGCATCATATCGAGATAGCTTGAGTTGGTGCAGGAGCCAATGCAAACCTGATCTACGGTGTTGCCCTCAAGCTCTTTGATTGTTTTGATGTTGTCGGGAGAATGGGGGCAGGCGGCAAGCGGCTCCAACTCCGAGAGGTTGATTTCGATGACCTCGTCGTAAACCGCGTCGTCGTCCGCGCTCAGCTCAATATAATCCTCTTCCCTGTCCTGAGCCTTCAAAAATGCTCTTGTGGTTTCGTCGGACGGGAAAACAGAGGTCGTCGCGCCGAGCTCGGCTCCCATATTTGTGATAGTCGCTCTCTCGGGAACGGTGAGAGTCTTAACGCCCTCGCCGCCGTACTCGACGATTTTGCCTACGCCGCCCTTTACGCTCATAACGCGCAGAACAGCGAGGATAATATCCTTAGCCGATACCCACGGGGAAAGCTTGCCCGTCAGGTTGACGCGAACCATTTTGGGCATGGTGATGTAGTAGGCTCCGCCGCCCATAGCCACGGCGACGTCAAGGCCGCCCGCACCGATAGCAAGCATTCCGATACCGCCGCCCGTTGGGGTGTGGCTGTCGGAGCCGATAAGGGTCTTGCCCGGCTTGCCGAAGCGTTCAAGGTGAACCTGGTGGCAAATTCCGTTGCCGGGGCGTGAGAAATATATGCCGTGCTTCTTGCACACCGACTGAATAAAACGGTGGTCGTCCGCGTTTTCAAAGCCCGTTTGCAGGGTGTTGTGGTCGATATAAGCCACGCTCTTTTCGGTTTTGACGCGCGGTATACCCATCGCCTCATATTCAATATAAGCCATTGTGCCCGTAGCGTCCTGAGTGAGAGTCTGGTCGATTTTCAGACCGACGTCGGAACCGACAACCATTTCGCCCGACACAAGGTGTTCTTTAATAATCTTTTGCGCAATCGTTAAGCCCATTATAAAAAACCTCCGTTAAAATAATACATTATTCACAGCGTAAATCCAGCCATTATGTTAATTATATAACAATCCCTCCCGATTGTCAAATGAAATTACGAGAGGGAGCACGTCAATCTAAATTCGTAGTATAAATGTAAAAATAATAACAACGATGTCATCCTGAGCGGTGCCCGAAGGGCAAAACGCGGAGCGTTTAGTCGAAGGATCCCCCAGTTAGGAGAACAATACTTTCCTGTCAGGGGGATTCTTCGACTATTTGCTTCGCAAATTCGCCTGTCGGCGACCGCTCAGAATGACATCTAAAATTATTACAAAATGATTAACAAATTAAATTGACCGAAGGGAGGGATTTCAATATGCGGCTATACCGCTCATAATTTGAAATTTTTACGCCGAGCTTTGAAAGTGAACTGAATGCTTCAAGCATTTCCCGGCTTATCAACTCGCCCGGTACTACGAAGGGTATCCCCGGCGGATAGGCGTAGATGTAATCAAGCGAAACAACGCCGTCAGACCGGATGAGGGCAGGGTCGCCGGGCTTTAGCAGAACAGCGTCGCAGGGGTCAAAAACCTTCTGCGGCAAAGTCGTCGGAATTATAGATTTTAATTCTTTATCGGAATATTCGATTCTGCCGTCGATTTCAAGCAGGGCGCTCAGCAGCCTGTCAAAGCCGTCCTTTGTGTCGCAGACAGAGGTCATCGCTATCACGTAGTCAGCGCCAGACATCTCGGTTTCAAGCATGAATTCCTCTCTCAGTGTATCGGCAAGCTCTCTGCCCGTGAGAGCGGTTTTGCCCGTCAGGATAACAAGCTTGCCTTTATCAACCGGGCTTGCGCTGTAACAATTAAAGAGCAAACTCAGCTTTTTGAGCTTTAATGACTCTCTGTAAAAGCCGTCCAACATCTCAGTATATTCTTCAAAAGAATTATTTTCGGCAAAATCAAGGCATTTTTCGATCCCGCACATCAAAAGATACGACGGGCTGGAGGTTTGGAACACCGAGAGTTGATTTTGAAGCGGCTGTTCCAATGAGAGATCGTTTGTCAGCAGCAAAGCGGTCTGAGTGGGCGCCGGCAGAGTTTTGTGCAGGCTGACGACAGAAACGTCCGCGCCGCACTCCAAAGCAGTCTGCGGAAAATCCGTGCCGAACGGGAAATGTGCGCCGTGCGCCTCATCTATTAACAATTTTGCGCCGTGAGAGCGGCAGATTTCCGATATTTTTTTTACGTCGGAGCAAACGCCCTCGTAGGTCGGAGAGGTGATTATCACAAGCCTTGCGTTCGGATTTTCAAGCAAAAGCTCCTCGACGCGCACGGGGCTGACCGCGCCGAAAAAAATGTGATCATCGATCGTATCGGGCAGAATATAAACGGGATTTAGGCCGCAAAGCTCGATCGCGTTGTAAACGGATTTATGGCAGTTGCGCGCAGTTATCACGGTGTCGCCGCGGTGCGTTATCGCTCTTACCGAGGCGAGTATTCCCGCCGTAGCGCCGTTCACAAGCAGAAAAGCGCGTTTAGAATTGTAAAGCCGTTCGGCTCTGTGCTCGATCTCGCGCAGACAGCCGTCCGGCTCATGCAGGTTGTCAAAGCCGTCGATCTCGGTAACATCAAGCTCATATGGCAGACAGCCCGAAAAATTGCGCTTGTGCCCCGGCATATGAAAGGGATATACTCCGCTTCGGGCGTATTTTTTCAGCTTGTCCTCAAGCATCAGTTCGTACCGAACTCGCGCAGCTCAAGCCCCTTGTTGTGGTCGAGCGCCCAGTCAATGCTCCAAAGGCTTGTAAACAGCAGCAGCTTGTTGCCCTTCAAGTCCTGAATTCTCTTTGTGTCGGACGCCAAATCGAGCGCTTTAACGTCGATATCATCGTTGACGATCCAGCGGATATATTCATATGGCAGGTTTTCCATTATGATATCGACGTTGTACTCGTTTTCAAGGCGGTATTTAAGCACGTCGAATTGAAGCACGCCGACAACGCCGACGATGACCTCTTCCATGCCCGCGTCAAGCTCCTGAAAAATCTGGATGGCGCCCTCCTGAGCTATCTGGGAGGTGCCCTTGATAAACTGCTTGCGCTTCATCGTGTCCTTCTGGCGCACACGCGCAAAATGCTCGGGCGCGAAGGTGGGTATACCCTTGAAGCGCACCTTATGGTTAGCCGAGCAGATCGTGTCGCCAATCGAGAAAATGCCCGGGTCAAACACGCCGATTATATCGCCCGCGTAGGCTTCATCGACGATCTCGCGCTCCTGAGCCATGATTTGCTGAGGCTGCGAAAGGCGCATTTTTTTGTTGCCCTGAACATGGAACACCTCCATATTCTTCTCAAACCTTCCGCTGCAAATGCGCATGAAAGCCACGCGGTCGCGGTGAGCCTTGTTCATGTTCGCCTGGATCTTGAACACAAACGCCGAGAAGTCCTCGGACATCGGGTCAACCTCCTCGCTGACGGTCTCGCGCGCGAGCGGAGAGGTCGTTATCTTCAAAAACTGCTCCAAAAACGGCTCAACACCGAAATTTGTAAGCGCGGAGCCGAAGAATACGGGGGTGAGCCTTCCGGCTCTTACCTCGTCAAGGTCAAATTCATCTCCCGCGCCGTCAAGCAGCTCGATTTCGTCCATAAAATCAGCTTTGAGATACTGCCCCAAAACGTCGTCGAGCGCGGGGTCGTCGAGCGCGTACTCTTGCTTTTCGACCTCCTTCTGACCGTTGTTGGCGGTAAAGGCGAGGATTTTCTCGGTGTTGCGGTCAAAAACGCCTTTAAACTCCTTGCCCGAGCCGATAGGCCAGTTGACGGGGCAGGTGTGTATCCCGAGAACGTTTTCTATATTTTCAAGCAGGTCAAACGGGTTCAGCGCGTCGCGGTCCATTTTATTTATAAAAGTGATGATGGGAATATGACGCATTACGCAGACCTTAAACAGCTTGATAGTCTGCTTTTCAACGCCCTTTGAGCCGTCGATGACCATGACTGCGGAGTCCGCCGCCATGAGCGTGCGGTAGGTGTCCTCGGAAAAGTCCTCATGTCCGGGCGTGTCGAGAATATTGATGCAGCAGCCTCCGTACTTGAATTGAAGCACCGAGGAGGTAACGGAAATACCTCTCTGCTTTTCAATTTCCATCCAGTCCGAAACCGCGTGACGGGCGGTGCGCTTGCCCTTAACGGAGCCCGCAAGATTTATGGCTCCGCCGTAAAGAAGCAGCTTTTCCGTAAGCGTGGTCTTTCCCGCGTCGGGGTGAGAGATGATTGCGAAGGTTCTGCGCTTTGAAATTTCTTCCTGTAATGAACTCATTTGATCCATTCCTTTTTTTATTTTATAGGAAACTTCTTTTACCCGCTGTTGATGAACGCTTCCATAGGCGGGATTGGGTGCAGCGTCACGCTGCTCCCGATTTATAATAATACTATTTTTATGCTTAAAATGTCAACAAGTAAAATATAAAATTTGTAAATTTAAAAAATTTTAATAAGTTAAATACAAAAGCTTGACAAAAAAGTTAAAATATTGTAATATAGATGTATCAACGGAATTGATTATTCCTATCTTTTCATATACCTTCCAACTTGGGGCAGAAACGTCATGTTTCTGCCTCAAATCTTTAATAAGTATTTAATCGGGAGAATTCTATGGACAAAACAATCGGATTGTATATTCACATTCCTTTCTGCAAAAAAAAATGCGCCTACTGCGACTTTTTCAGCGGCGCGTCCGATATATCCGAGCGGGAACAATATGTCCGGGAGCTTCAAAGCAAAATAAAGCTTTGGGGCGAAACAGTCAATGAAAAAATAAGCAGCGTATATTTCGGCGGAGGCACGCCGAGCGTACTCGGAACCGAGCCGCTTTGCGAGCTTCTGAACAGCATTAAGCGAGAGTTTTGTCTTTCGGAAAACACGGAAATAACCCTTGAAGTGAACCCTGAAAGCGGACGGTCGCTCGATTTTGAAAAGCTGAAACAGACGGGCTTCAACAGGCTTTCTATCGGCTTGCAGTCCTCAAACCCAACGGAGCTTAAAGCGCTGGGCAGGATACACACAGCCGACGACGCGGCGCTGACCGTTGAAAGAGCGCGGCGTGCGGGCTTTGACAACCTCTCGCTCGACCTTATGCTCGCAATTCCCTATCAAACAAAGGCAAGCCTGAAAGAATCTGTCCGGTTCTGCGCAAAGCTCGGAGTCACCCACATTTCGTCTTATCTTTTAAAAATCGAGGAAGGGACAAGGTTTTATTCTTTAAAAGAATCATTTCCTTTTCCCGACGATGACGAACAGGCGGAGCTTTATCTTTACGCGGTCGGGCTGCTTGAAAAGCTCGGGTACCGGCAATATGAGGTCTCAAACTTTGCCAAGCCGTCATTTGAGAGCCGCCACAACACGCTTTACTGGAAATGCGGCGAATACATCGGGATAGGACCCTCGGCGCATTCGTTTTATCACGGGCGGCGGTTTTATTATCCGCGCGATACAAAGCAGTTTTATCTGGGAAAAACCGTTGACGACGGCGAGGGCGGCGGTGAGGACGAATTTATTATGCTCTCTCTTCGGCTTAAATCAGGGCTTGTTTTTTCGGAATATGAGCAAAAATTCGGCAAGCCCCTCTCCCCCTCCGTATTCCAAAAGATCAAACTCTTTTCGCAGGCAGGGCTGATGGAGCTTACCGCTAAAAACGCTTCTCTTACCCCAAAAGGCTTCTTGGTTTCAAACGCGATCATAAGCAGCTTGACCGTCGGCTGAATCGACTGTCATTCAGAGTTTAAGGAAGCCTTCGGTGCTTTAAACCATTTCCCTGAATCGTCCGCTTTCTGTTAAAAAACAGCCGCTCCCAAAACGGGAACGGCTGTTTTAATACTAAAATATAATGGAAAAGATATGACCGGGGTTTTACTTTTCGTCCTTCCAAATTTCCTTGACTGCGGCGACCGTGCCTGCCAGTCCCTGGATATCGGAGGGAATGATGATTTTTGTCGCTTTGCCGTCGGCAGCCTTGGCAAAGGCTTCAAGACTTCTGAGCTGAATTACTCTGTCGTTCGGGGCTGCTTCGTTAAGCATTCTCAGCGCGTCGGCGTTAGCCTTCTGAACCGTGAGGATAGCCTCGGCTTCACCCTGAGCCTCTCGGATCTTCTGTTCTTTAACGGCGTCGGCTTTGAGGATAGCGGACTCTTTAAGACCTTCGGCTACGAGGATCTGGCTGCGCTTTTCACCCTCTGCGTCGAGGATCCTTGCGCGGCGTTCACGCTCAGCCTTCATCTGCTTCTCCATGGCGTCCTGGATCTCGCGCGGAGGAAGAATGTTTTTCAGCTCTACACGGATAACGCGGATACCCCATGCGTCGGTCGCTTCATCAAGGATAATGCGGATCTTATCATTGATAGTGTCGCGCGAGGTCAGCGTGTTGTCGAGCTCCAAATCACCGATGATATTTCTCAGCGTTGTGGCTGTGAGGTTCTCAATGGCGCTGAGAGGACGCTCTACCCCGTAGGTGTACAGCTTGGGGTCGGTGATCTCAAAATATACGACCGTGTCGATCTGCATCGTTACATTGTCGCGGGTGATAACAGGCTGAGGCGGAAAGTCAACGACCTGCTCCTTGAGCGAAACCTTCTTTGAAACCTTGTCAACAAACGGCACCTTGAGATGAAGACCCGTATCCCATGTGGCGTGATACGCTCCGAGACGCTCAATTACAAAGGCGTGCGCCTGCGGAACGATTTTGATGTTGCGTACAATCAACAGCAATACAATAAAAACTATTACACATACTAAAATAATACCAAAAGCATTCATAATTAATCTCCTTTACTCTCTCTATTTTTTTACTCTGTTTTTTCAACAATAAGCTTTACGCCGTCAATCGCGAGCACCTTAACCTTGTCGCCCTCTTTGATAGGCGGAAAATCGGTTCTGGCGCTCCACACGCCGTCCTGCATTTTAACCTGTCCTATTTGCTCCGCGTCGGACAAATCGCTGCGCATGACCCCGATCGAACCGATAAGGCGATCGGCATTGGTGCTGACCTTGACGTTTTTCTTTTTGAACCTTTTTACAAGGGGACGCGTGGCTATGAGCGAAATCAGCGACACCGACACAAACACGACGATCTGAACGACAATGCTGTCGGTGAACAGGGTGGTTATCGCGGCGCACAGCGCTCCGATGAAAAACCAAACCGTCACAAGCTGAACAGTCGCCACCTCGTATGCCGCCATAACCAATGCCACGGCTATCCACACATACGCCATATAAGGCTCCATGCAATCACTTCCTTTAAGCAAGTTATATCATATTTTAACTTAAAATTCAACAGTTTTGTCAAAATTTAATTACTTAAATTTATCTACACATTTTTAATATTATATGATATAATAAGAACTGTAAATATGAAAAATTATGACTGCGGGTGATATATATGACATTCAATACGTTTGACGAGGGAATCGCTCCCGGCGGACTGAGAAGCAAAAACGAGATTAAAATTTTGATTTGCTACCTGTTTGACACTGTAAAGGACGATATGAGCCAAAGCCTGATTATTGAGGCTATCCGCGCCGACGAGCTCGCGAATTTTTTTGAGATCGCCGTGGCGTTTGAGGAGCTTGTGCGGGACGGTATACTGAAAGAAAGCGGAACCTCCGACAATGAGCCGACCTATTCGCTGACCCCTGACGGAAAGGTAATAGCGAATCAGCTTGAAACGACGCTTGCACATATGGTAAAGCAGAAGTCGTACAACTGCGCCCTTCGTTTGCTCGGCGAGCGCAAAATTGCGAGAGAGAACAAGGTCGAGATAATAAAGAAAGACAACGGCTATGAGGTCAAGTGCAGCGTTTCGGGAGGCGAAATGACCCTGTTGGAGTTTTCGCTTTACGCGCCTGTTTTTGAGCAGGCAGAGATAATAAAAAGAAATTTTTTGAGCTATCCCCAAGCCGTCTACAAGACAATGCTCGGGCTGATGACGCGGGACATAGAGCACGTCGGAGAAGCGCTCGAAGAGGTTTACGGCTCACTGCGCGAAGACGAGTGAGCGGTCGGCTTCGCCGACGGTCAATCCGCGCTTCTCACCATTGATTATTTCATAGGTTTTGTTCACGCGTTCAGGGTCTATTAATTGTTCAATTCCATGTATCGACGCTTATTTCCCATCCGATTGTTGATAGGAAAATAAGTGTCGATTCAGCGTGCGCCCCTGCGACCATACGGTTAAAAATTTATTATTTTAACAGGACCACAACGCAGCCGTCATTACCTCATTATTTTATACATATCAGCGACAACCAAAATTGTCCATTGTTAACTGTCAATTCGGGCGGAGCGACCAATTGCGATTCTAAAAAAGCCTTCCTTCATTGCCGTTGAAGGAAGGCTTTCATCATATCAATTAATTAATTTGCGCCGCGTGCGAAGCTTCAAGCTTCCTTTTTTGTTATCGTGACATTAGCGTGATAGGTGCCGTAAGCCCAACAAGTCGTAACTCCGTTGAACTTGAACGTGACGGGCATTTCGACCGAGCCCGTTTTTCCCGACGAGTTAGAAGTATCTATAACCGCCGTGATATTTTTTGCACTCAGCTTATTGATATCCTCCTTCGGACCGATAACCGTTACGTTTATGCTCTTCGAGGTGACCTCGTAGGTGTAGTCGTCGGGCAGCCCTTCCACAACAAAATTATCGACCGTAAAGTTCTTTGACGAGAAGCTGCTCAGGTCAAGCGAAACCTTAGCTGTCAGCTTGTTGCTTATATTCTTGCAGTTTTCCGGAATATTGATCGCCAGGTCATCAAAATCTATCTTCTCATTTTTGATCTTTGAGAAGTCGATATCGTCAGTCTTAACCGACTCTGTTTTTTCAAGATCCTCCTCGGAACCTGCAAGAAGCAGCTCGGACGGTGACACACTTACAAGGAAATCGTTGACATCCAAGCCTTTTGGCTTGTTTATAAACGACGGAACAACAGGCACACTCTTCTCGGGCAGCACCGTGACCGTTGCGTTTACGGTGTCTATGCTCATTTTCATCAAGCCCATTGAAAGCTCGTTGTTGTTTTCGTCGTACATCACAAGACGCGCTTCAACATCTCTGCTCGACGTCAGCTTGCTCGAAATAACCGCTTTGGCAACGACTTTTTTGACCTTTGCGACCTCGCTTTGAGGACCCGAAACCGTGACGTCGTTAAACGAAAGCGAAACCGAACCGTAGTAGCCGTCCTCAACATAAAAAATTATGCCGTCCTGAATTTTAAAATCGGCTTCCTTCATATAGTCGATCGTGACGCTTACCGTAGAGGGTGTGCAGTTTGTTATCTGAAAATTGCCGCGTGAAGAACGCTTGTTGGCTGCAACCGGCAGAGTGTAATTGCCGGGAGCATTGACGGAGCTTGATGCCGCTGTGATCACGAGATCATTTTCGTTCACGAGTCCGAGAACGGTGCGGTTACCCGAAACGGTTACCGCCGCAGTCGGCTCGTTAGCGGTAAATATTTGCAGACCGAGCTTTTGAGCCTCGTCCGAAAGATCCATTTGAATCGGAACGCCGCTGATAGTAAACGTTGTGTCGGTGCTTGGAGAGCTGAAGCTCAGATATCCCCAAATCACAATCGAAATCACAACCGACACGGCAAAGAGAAGGTAGTTGTTTTTTAAAATACGCTGAAAAAGGGGTATGTCTTTCACTTCTTTTTTCTCCCCCTTCTGAAAATGCCTGTCTTTGCCTCTTCTTCCTCAACGTCGTCCAGAATCATCTCGTTAAGCTTTTTGATAAGCGTTTCACGGGTATAGTCGCGCGTGAGATTACCCCCGATCGCAAGGGAAATAACGCCGGTTTCCTCACTAACGATAAGCACGACCGCGTCGCTTTGCTCCGAGATTCCCAACGCCGCGCGGTGACGGGTACCCAAGTTGATATCAACGTCCTTGTTGGAGGAAAGCGGAAGAATACAGCCCGCCGCAAACAGCTTGCCGTCGCGGATTATACTCGCGCCGTCGTGCAGCGGAGCCTTATTGAAAAAGATATTTCCGAACAGCGCTACAGAGGTAGTCGCATCAACGATAGTACCGGTTGAGGCGATATCGGAAAGCATGGTCTCTCTCTCAAAAACTATCAAAGCGCCCGTGCGCGAACGCGAGAAAAGCACAGCGGTGTCGGCTGCGTCAACGATAGACTTCCGCACCGCAAGCTCCCATTCGTCGCTTTTGCCGTATTTGGAAAAAACGCGGAAATATTTGCGGATATTTTTAGTTCGTCCCACCTGTTCGAGCGCCTTTCGTATCTCAGGCTGGAAAATGACCGCGATGATGACGACCGAAGCCTCGAAGAAAGAGCGCAGCAGTGTGGAAAGCATTACCAAATTGAACAGGGACGCGAGGATATAAACAATGAACAGCAGCAGCAGACCCTTGAAAAGCTGAACCGCGCGTGTTTCACGGATAAGCTTGATCAATCCGAAAATCAGCAGTGCTATTGCAAGGATATCAACTATATCACGGAACTGGATTGTCTTAATGATCGACCACAGATTATTAAAAATATCCACAAACATCCTCCTTCCCAAAAAGCAGTTTATATTATTTTAACACACATCATCTGTTAATTGCAACCTTTTTGTCAAGAAGTTTTTTATTTTTTGTAATTTTATTTACGCATTCGGAAAAATAATCAATTTCGGACTGCTTGGTATAAACCGACATCACAGCTCTGACCGTTCCTCCGCTTTCGGTTCCGAACGCCTTGTGCGCAAGAGGCGCGCAGTGCAGACCCGCGCGGACGGCAATACCAAAGCGCTCGTCAAGAAGACGTGCCACGCTCTCGCTGTCCTGACCGCGCACATTAAAGGAGATGACGGGCACATAATGAATTTCATCGGGTCGGGCGGTGTAAAGCTCAACGGCGGGATTGTCGGAAAGCCTGTCGTAAAACCTCTGCGCCTTTTCAAGCTCATATTTCAAAATCCTTTTCTCGCCTCGCGCCGAAACAAAATTCATTCCCGCGTTCAGCCCCGCTATACCGGGCAGGTTCGGGGTTCCGCTCTCGTAACGGTCGGGCAGGGCTTCGGGCTGTTCAAGGTTCGCGGATAAGCTTCCCGTTCCGCCCTGAGTAAGGCTTTCGGGCAAAATTTTACTGTTGACCGCCAAAATGCCCGTGCCCATCGGTCCGTAAAGCCCCTTGTGCCCTGCGGCGCAGAGGAAGTCTATTCCGCTTTCAGCCATATTTACGGGCACGACTCCCGCCGTCTGAGCCGCGTCAACGCAGAACGGGATGTTGTAAATGCGGCACATGGCGGCGATCCGCTCCACGGGAAGACGGATCCCGAACACGTTTGAAGCCGCCGTACAGATTACAAGCTTTGTGTCGCTCTTTATCGAATTTCGGAAGCTGTTGAGAGTGCGCTCGTCGTCGCCCTCGAACACCTCCGCGACGGAAAAGCTTACGCCGTATTTTTTAAGATAAGTCAGAGGACGCGCTACGGCGTTGTGTTCAAGCGAGGAGATCACCGCGTGACCGCCGCCTCGCAGCAGACCGTGTATAACCGTGTTGAGCGCCGTAGTGCAGTTGTCTGTAAAGATTATATTCTCGGGGCTTCCCACGCCGAAGAGCCGGGCAGCGGTGACGCGGCTGTTGTAAATCAGCTCAGACGCCTTTAGCGACAGC
>JBGUPW010000290.1:0-2821 GCA_045130495.1 Ruminococcus sp.
ATATTTAGGGTGTGTCTCTACCAGCCTGCAAAATGACCTATAGAGACACACTTACTATTTTTCAGCCTGCAAAATGACCTATACGCCTATTTTTCATCAGCATATACGTATAGACGGAAATATTGATTCTGACCACCATAGACGTATATACGCTTGTCTCCATCGCTACCATCTAGTAGTTGATAATTTCTGTGATCATTTCCTCCAGCCATGTCGCCCCACAGATAAATGTTTGTGTACGCCCACACATTGTTAATACTTGTCATCAGCACCAGCATTAGTACCAGTAACCGAATAAAATTAATCTTTTTCATTGTTTTATGTTTATTTAGTTAATATTCATACACACGCAAAAAAAGCGGGACTACATTGCTGCTGTTCCGCTGATAGAGGCTCTCGCATAGCCTGCAACCCGAACAATCAACACTATAGCCCACACCGTATGTATATGTACGCGCAATGCGTGTACGGGAATACACACTGTGAGCATCCTCGTGTCGCAATGTTTTGGGGTTTTATTGAATTTGCGAGATTCCTATCAGCCAAAACAAAGCGCTTAAGACGCTTTTTTTTAAATATGTCACCGCTTTTTTACGCTGTCGGTGCCAGCGGCAGAGGCTGTTGCAAACCTTTGCGACCGCAAAGGTACAACATTTTTTTGATATATACAAATATATTTGTAAAAAATGCAAAAAAATCTGCACTTTGTATGCAGATTTTAGTGGATTTTAACACTTAAAAGCAGGTTATCTTACTTCTCTTAACACCACTTCGGGATTCAAGTCCATCTTCATATTGCGTATGCTCGATTACCTCTAGCCGCTGGAATAGCTGTACATTAGAGGCGATAAATTGGCGCATCGCGTTGAACGCGCGCATGATTTGGATGTTGATATTGATAGCTTGCTGAGAACGAAGAACAGAACTGAGCATGGCTACGCCGTTTTCGGTGAAGGCATAAGGTAAGTGTCGTAGTCCACCTCGCTTGTTTGAGATCACAATTTGTGATGTCAAATGCGCAACTTCTTGATTCTCAGACGTTTCACGCATTTCCTTTAGCGATAATTTGCACAAAAATAAAGGCACAACCTTTCGATTGTGCCTCAACGATCTAGTTTTACGTCATGGATGGGACGCTCCCGATTTAACGTCGCAGGAGGGGGACGGTGGGTTTACACATTTCATTAGTGCAACGCATATACCATATCTATTTTTCGTCAGCGGAAAGCAACTCTTTCAATTGCTCCTCGTCCGGAAGTGCCTTGCGGAGTTCTTCCGGCATATCAGCTGCCGTTTTGTAAGTTGCGACTCCCATGGGATTGTCATACTTCCGGATAACGAACTCGACGTACGCCTTGTTCGCTTCGCGGCAAAGAATGATTCCGATAGATGGGTTCTCATTCGGCTTGCGGATGTCGGTATCCAAAATCTGTAAGTATGATTGCAATTGACCTAAATACGATGGTTTGAACTTACCTTTCTTTAATTCAACCGCTACCAAGCAAGCCAACTCGCGATTATAGAAAAGCAGGTCGATAAATTCGTTCTCACCAAACTTTTCCAAGTGATATTGATTGCCGACAAATGTAAAGTCGTGACCAAACATCATAATGAAGTTCTTCACGTTATGTACAATCTCCTGCTCAACTACCTTCTCATCCGCATCCGATTTATCACGCACGTTAAGTTCCTCCACATTGATATAATCCAGCAGGTACTCATCCTTGAACATCTCTATCGCTTTGAGGGCTTGCGAATGCTTTGGAAGCGACTTGAGGAAATTGTTTGGCATCAAAGACTGATGGTCATACAGATCCTTCTTCAGTTGGTCTCGCAATTCGTATTTGTTCCACTTAAACTCAGCAGATTTTTGAATATAGAATAGACGCTGCTCTAAGGTGTTGGTTTTATTGAGGATTTCCATATGATGCGTAAAACTGATGGAAAGGAAATCGTGCGCCAATTCTATATCGAATACATCGCGGGAGAAATCGAGACGAGAAGGGGTAAGCTGCAATTCGCCCGCCGCCGGCTGGCGAATTATAATCGGCTCATTGTCATATTCTTTCAATTCGCCCGCCACTGGCTGGCGAAATACATTTGGACACCACGTCTCATAGAACTGACGCATGTTTTTGATGCTGGTAGGGCTGAATCCTTGAAGACCGGGTAGCTCTTTTTGCAGACGTTCGCTGATAGTCTCTATTGCTCCGCTTCCCCACTGTTGTTGGCGAGTGTTAAGCGATATATACCCACCTACCGAGAAATATAGTGCTAACTGATTGGCACTAACATTTCTTGCTGCACGTGCTTGGCTGTGCAGGATAGCCGTCTTGATGGTCTCAACGGCTTGGGATAGTGTGATAACTTCTATATCTGCCATAACTATGTATTTAACTTCTCTGCGATCTAGTTTTACGTCATGGATGGGACTCTCCCGATTTACGCATCGGGATGGAACATGTATTACTTTTTTTGTATCTCGGCATCGATAACAAAGATTGTACCATTAAAACATATCTATCACACGACCATTTTCCACAGCCCATTTATAAGCTGCAGGGTGTTGCGCAAAACGGTCAAGTCCTACAAGCGACGCTCGTAGGCTTCGTGCATTTGTCTGTGGTGCTGAATCTCCCATTCGTAGTCAATAACTTGGCTCGCAGTATCTGCTATATACCGCATCGCCCTTTGATCATTTTCTTGTGCCGACATAGTCATATTTTCATTTAGCCTTCTATATAACTAAACTTTGCATTATATAGATAACTTGTTTATTTTCATTTATTTATGCAGCGCCTGCTAACTCTTGTTGCAGCCG
>JBGUPW010000291.1:0-7733 GCA_045130495.1 Ruminococcus sp.
GTTGTAGGGTTTTTACAATTGTACTTACAAAAAAATAATAATTCTCTATAAGAAGTATAAAAATATAGAGGGTTTATAGAAAATGCCTCAAACCCTACACTACCCTACACATTAAATTTCTAAATCAGAATAATGCATAGTTATGCAGGGTTGCAGGGTTTTTACTATTGTTGCGCGTATAAAATAATAATTCCATAAAAGAAATATATAAATATATAGAGGGTTTATAGAAAACGCCATAAACCCTGCACAACCCTGCATAAACTGTCAAACTGTCCATTGTAAATCGTCAACTGTCCGTTGGACGATCTAATTCCCTTAGCTGCCTTGCGTTCTCTTTTTCGAGCACGTCGCAGATAGCCATTTTGCGGATTATATTTTTGACTATCGTATCAAGGCTTGTGTTCTCGCTGTAGTCGGCGGGACAGATGTAATCGACCCTGTCCTTTCTGAGCAGCTCCTCGACCTTGCTGTCGCGCTTCTGATAGACGGCTATGGAGTAGCCCCCGTACGCCTTCATCATCTTCATGCACGGCACGTCGGACAGACCGTCGCCTATGTAGATCATATTAGTAAACGGAACGCGCTTGTCGTCCTCGGGCATTGAGCGGTTGAGGTCGAAGTCGTTTGATATGTCGGGCACGCCCTTGTTTATGCGGTAGACAAACTGGGTTTTGTTTGTGTAGTTGACGTCGGTTTTCGCCCAGACCGCTGCGCCGTTTTCGTCATACAGAAATTCGCAGGCAAAAATAGTCTTAAAGCAGCCGCTTATCGCCGTGCCCTCGATTATCTCCTTCATGCCCGACGAAATGACGTAGTGCTCGATTTCGACCCCGCATTCTCTTCCGAAGCGGTTGATTCGCCCGAACCACTCCTCCACGCCGCTAAAAAACTCGACGTTTTTTCCCATGGAAACAAGGTTTTCGCGCAGCAGCGGGATCCCCTTGTCGCCTGAGATTTTCACCATGGAGTACATATAGGCAAGCACTGAGTCCATGTGCTCGCGCTTCCATATTTCGTTTGTAGTGTCCCAGAACTCCTTTTCGGTCATGCCGAGACTCGGAATAAAGCTGTAGTCCTGCATATCCTTTGTGCAAAGTGTTCTGTCAAAGTCGTACATCAAAGCTATGATCGGTGATCCGCTCATGGTTTTTCTCCGTTATCACTTCTTTTTACCGGACGCGGCAGTGGAAGCCATTTCCGGAACAAAGGTCGTTATTGTTACGGACTCTATCAGAACGGGCGTTTCGGGCACGTTCATGTCGTTCGTTTTTGAGGCGGCTATTTTGTCTACAACTTCCATGCCGCTTATCACCTGAGCGAACACGGTGTTCCCGCGGTCGTCGGCGTTATACACGCCGTCAAATGAGGGGTTGCCGCCCTTGATCTCATAGAGCATTTTGATATCTTCGGGAACAACCTCGGTGTTTAAAAATCTGTCGCCGTTCTCCTCGATATAAGCCGTAAGAAGGTTTGAATCCTTGTAATCTGTCAGCTTGGCTTTTACGCTTTCCCATGTTCCCGCAAGAGCGTTCCAACCGCCGCTTTTCGCAAAATTCTCGACTGTTGTGACGTTTATAAGGAACTGGCTGCCGTTGCTGTCCTTTGAGGTATTTGCCATTGACACCGCGCCTCGAAGATTATAGAGCGAATCGCAGAACTCGTCCTCAAACGTGTCGCTGTAGGAGCTTTGTCCGCTCGGACCTGCGGAATCGCCTCCGCAGTGACCGCCCTGGATCAAAACATCGTTTATCACCTTATGGAATGATGATTTATTGTAGCTGCCCGCTTTTGCGAGGTTGATGAAATTAGTCACCGTCTTGGGCGCCTGTTCGGGGAACAGCCTTATTACAATGTCGCCCTGCGAGGTTTGCAGAACAGCAACAGTGTCGCCCTCCTTGGGAAGCTCAAGCTGAAAGCCCGGCTCGTTATGCGAGTCGTGCTTGACATCGGGCTGAACGCCCACGGAAGCTGGGTCGATACCCAGCTCGGCAAGCCCCGAGGCGGCGTTCACCTCGTCCCCCGTAGCTGCGGAAGCTGAGCTTATATTGCCGGTTTTCTTCGCGCTGCCGTTATCGGAGCAGCCTGACAAAGCAAGCGCCGAGGATAAGGTCACGGCAACGCTGACAATTGCAATGAGTGCCTTTCGATAGATTTTCATATTTTTCTGTCCTTTCGGAAAATATTTAAGGAAGCACTGATTAAATAGCACTCTCTTTAACTTATATTTCAAATAAGGTGTTTTTTGAAAATCAAGTAAGTATTTTGTATTTAGGCAATACCGCATAATTACGGTGTGCGGTATTGCGAAGTAATATTTTTCGTCAAATCGGACAAATAATTGAGGTAAGGCCGACGCCTTGCCGAGATTTTTTGGACAGTCTGACGGAATAAGATTCAAGCAAGGCGTGCACCGCGAATTGTGCGGTGTTGCCTTTAGGGATCCTCTAAAAATTCCCTACCGCGCATAAGCAAGAAATCTTCACGGCATAATCCGGCCAAATCTCCTCGAAATACGTCAGTATTCCTGAGGAGCTTTGACAATATTCTGCCATAAATCCTCTGCACTTCTGCACGACATTAAATTATTAGAGATTCCCTTTATTTCTTATCCTTTGAATAATCCGACCAGCTTCCTGCGGGATAACGGGATTTTGTTTTCATGGTTCCGGTGTCGGGGACAGGCGCTTCCGACATATCCACCTTATATACCTGCCCGATATTCTCCGGACCGAAACCCCGATTGACTGTCTCGAAAGCGACCTTACCCTCGGAGACATCTTTGTCTGTCGCGCCGGAATTAAATATTATATTCTCCACGCCAAACGGAGCCGCCACTCGCCAGATGTCGCTCCCTTCTAAACGCTCCATCTCAAAGCCCGGCCAGTCGGCATAATAAATATTTTCTTTTGTAATGGTATTGATGGAAAATGTGCCCCACCAATAAGCACAGACCCTGTCCCACTTTGTCTCGCTGTTGTCATAATACACGTAGCCCGCCTTGATGTCGTTCACGTCCAATTCCATCTCTTCGAGATACTCTTCCATAGGGTCGGTCTTGTCCTTATATTGAACCGGAACGCCGAACTCCAGTGCCGGGATATCCTACGTAAATGCCGCTTGCAGAAACTCGGGGTAGACGCCCCGCCAATACTCTATCAGATGTTCGCCTGATTCATTTTTGCTGAATACAAGCTTATCCTTCGGATATCCACTTTCAATCAGCTTGTTATACATCTCTTCCGAAACTTTGCCGTTATCTGTCATGTAACCGCCGGCATAGAAGTATAAAAACGGTGCGTTTTCCATGTTCATTTTATCGCCGAGGAACGCTTCCCACTCCTTGTCGGCATACATATCAAAGGTAGCCGAAAGCACTCCGCCTGTTTCGAATTTATCGGGGTGGCTCAAAACCATCCAAAAGGTTTCCAGTCCACCAAGCGAGCTGCCTGCAAGCACGTTATGCTGCGCGTCAGAATAAACGTTATAATTATCCTGAATATACGGCATAACTGTATCGCAGACAAAGTCTCCTAAAGAGCTGCCGCGTTTGCGCGTCAGTTCCTCAGCCGTTAAAACACCTTTTACCTCCGCAGAATTCACCTCGCCCAAATCAGGGACAAGCTCGTCCATTCTATAAACGCTGCCGTTATCAATACCGACAACGATCGCTTTATTGTCAGTGACAGCCATCATGCTTGTAACGCTCTCGCTGACATTCCAGCATATCTCGTCATTGTCCATTCCCCTGTCCTTGCCGGTCGTCAGCACACTTTGACCATCAAACATATAAATTACAGAGTATTTTTCTGCTGACTTCGCGCGTAATCTGCGGGCGTCCAGATATATACATTCTTGTCTCTGCCGTCAAACTGAAACTTTTTTGTTTCAAATTGAGGGTCATAGCTTGGTTCCGTTCCTTCAACATAAGGAAGAAGATCCCGGTTCACTAAGTTCCAGCCGCTGACAAAGCTGTTGAAAGCGACGTCCATACTCGTAATTGTACCGTAGGTTACATGCACCATATTGTAAAGGTTCGCGTCAGCCTCACAGCAAAAAACAGAATCAAACTCGGTTTCTCCGCTTTTCTTCATTTCCACATCAGTTGTTTTTCCGCTTGAGGTGTTGATGAAGGTAGCGGTCATACCGTATTCTTTCTTTGGCGCTCTGATATACAATTTACGCACATCCTCATTCTTTTGATCCGATGTGGCTTCACTGCTCTGCGGGTTTTGAGAGCTGTTATTTTTTTCACCGTTGCCTGTACATGCTGTCATCGTTGAAAGAAATAAAAAAATACTTATCAAAATCGCCGTAATTCCTTTTTTAATTTCCCTTTTAATTTCATTTCGTTTCCTCCTTTTTTACTTATTGTTTTAATTATATCATACTTAATGATTTTTGTCTACATAGAATAGTTTTTTTGAACTTCCGGGAAGGTTTTTATATTTTCGGTAAAGCTCAAAACTTATAAAAAATTTATCACCAAAACCGAATATGACAGAGTTCTTTGCAAAATATCATAGATTTATTTGAACCGGGTTTTGAAGGTGACTTCCGGGAGCGTATTCTCCCCTGTCTTTCGGCTTTTTCGGCAGATTTCTATCGGTTATATTGACACATTTATCAATTGGCATTATACTTATAATTAAGGGAATTTTTAACAATTCCCTCCCGCGCATAAGCACGGAAGCTTCACGGCATAATCCGGCAAAAGCTCCTTGAAATACGTCAGTATTCCTGCGGAGCTTTAACAATGCACCGTTATTGTTAAAAACAATGGAGGTATGAAATTTAAAAACAATCCGATCACAAACTATAGCAATAGTGTAAAGAGTCGAATACGGGAAAGCAAGCCTGTGTTTATTCTGCTTACCCTGCTCAGAATCATGACAGTCTGCGCAATGGTTCGCAGCATTATTATCGGCAATTACGGCAACGCATTTACCGCTTTTCTGTCGCTGCTGTTCCTCGTTCCGAGCTTTTTGGAAGGCTCGTTAAAACTTCGTATCCCGCCTCTTTTTGAAGGCATTATTTACTGCTTTATTTTTTGTGCCAATATTTTGGGAGAAATCGACCACTTCTACGCACACATCCCTATCTGGCACACCGCGCTTCACACTCTTAACGGCTTTTTGTTCGCCGCAGTAGGTTTTTCAACTGTAGAGCTTCTAAACCGCGGAAGCGAAAAATTCAACCTCTCTCCCCTTTATATGAGCTTAGTCGCTTTCTGTGTATCAATGACGGTTGGGGTTATTTGGGAGTTCTTTGAGTGCGGAATGGACCTGTTATTCAATTTGGATATGCAGAAGGACTTTATTGTAAGTAACATCAACTCCGTCACGCTCGACCCGGCACAGGAACAGACGGTGATCCATGTAAATGATATCGTCCGAACGGAAATTTTCACAGCCTCGGGTGAGGTTTACACGGTCGAGGGCGGATATCTTGATATCGGTATTTTGGATTCAATGAAAGATCTGTTAGTCAACCTGATCGGAGCTGTTGTTTTCTGCATCTTCGGCTTTATTTATACAAAGTTCGGACAGAAAAGCAAAACCGCTTCAACGATCGTTGAGGGTCTTAAAATCAAGCCTGCCGTGGAAGCAGAAGATTCGGAAAGTGAAGAGTAAGGAGAGTAAAGATCAATGAGAAAAGAAAGATTCACGGCGTTTTTCGACGCTATCATGGCGATCATTATGACAATCGCCGTACTCGAATTCGCACAGCCCGACGGCACGGAATGGAGCGATCTCAGTCACCTCGGCTTTCAAATCGTTGTTTATGCCATATCCTTTTTCTGGTTGGGAATGATGTGGATCAGCATACACAACATATGGGACGGCGTGGAGTACATTACAAAGGGAATTATGTATGTCAACCTGACAATGCTTTTCTTTTCGTCTATGATACCGTTTTTGGTGATTTATGTCGGTCAGAATATTAACGAGCAAATCCCGCAATTTTTATACGGTCTTGATGTTTTGTGTATAACGGTTTGCAACCTGATAAGCATAAAAATGCTCCAAAAAGCGAACCCGAACTTTTTGTCGCAGAGCAATGTTTTATTCCGAATAAATATTTTTGACATCTCGGCCAAGGCGCTGGGCGTGATCCTCTGCCTGACTGTATACCCACCCGCCGCAATGATATCTGTATTTATCGCACTGTTCATGCTCGGACTCAATATAGCAATAATCAAAAAGAAATCACCTCAAAACAATAACTCAAAACAATAAAACAATAAATAATAAAAAATGGCAGAAGAAAAACGGAATTTTTCCGCTCTTCTTCTGTCTTTTCATTTAGGCATCGGCAACTATTGATTTTTGTCGGTTGACAAAAGATAACCTTGTATTCTATAATAATTTACGGCAACACATAATAATTACAGCAAACACAGCTCAATTCGCGGAGCACGCCTCGATTGCAAAATAATTCCGTCAGCCGGTCAAAAAATCTCGGCAAGGCTTCGTTATCTCAATTTGGTTGTACAACCCGACGAAAAATCTCACTGCACGATCTGCACACCGAAATTGTGCGGTACTGCCTTAACAAAAAGATTAGGAAAAAATCTCTATGAATAATTCAGCTCCTCCCCAATCCCCAGAAAAAAACGCGGGCTCGGCATTGTTTTCAAAAGTCTGTTCGGTATCATCTTGACTCTGATTATTTTTGCGGTATTTATCAGCATCATAGGTTACAACGGCTTCACAAAAGCGCTGCTCGATCAATATTCCGACGGCGCTTTTCGTACTGCAAGAGCTGCGGAAACCGTTATCGAACCGTCTAAAATGGATCAATACGCCGATTACACCTGTTATGACTTCGGATACTACCGAAAAACAACGAATGATGATTACAAGGCGAAATATCGCAGGCTGTATGAGCAGGAATCCGAACAGGCGTTGGTTATCCGCGACAAAGGCTATATCGAAACCGACCCTCATATCACCGCAATGATTCCGCTGTATGACAAGGACGGCAAGACTACGGCGATCCTCTGCGTTCAGCGTCAGATGGATAACCTTGTCACAGCGCGCAACTTATATCTACGAAATGTCTTGATCGGTCTTTTGATTCTTTTGTCAGTCGTGATACTGATACACAGTTTTTATTTGACAAGGGTCTGCCTAACCCCTGTCCGCGTCATTACGGAAGAAGCGAGCCGTTTTGCGGAGGAAAGCACTCTCAGCGATCATAAGCTTTCGGAAACGATCCGCAATAAGGATGAAATCGGCGTGCTGGCGGCATCTATCGACCGAATGGAAGAAAAGATAGTCAAATACGTAGATGATTTGACTGTTTTTACCGCCGAGAAGGAACGAATCAGCACGGAGCTTTCTCTTGCTTCAAAGAATCAGGCAGATCAGCTTCCGAACACCTTCCCCGCTTTTCCCGACCGTACAGAATTTGATTTGTATGCAACGATGACTCCCGCAAAAAGGTCGGCGGCGACTTCTACGATTTCTTCCTGACAGACGACGATCATCTGTGTCTTGTTATTTCCGATATATCAGGCAAAGGTATCCCTGCCGCACTGTTTATGATGTCGTCGAAGATCATCATTTCCAACTTTGCAAAGATGGGAAAAAGCCCGGCTGAAATCCTCAGCGCCGCAAATGAGGAAATTTACGAGTCAAATAACGAGGATGTGTTCCTGACGATCTGGCTCGGGATCTTGGAGATATCCACCGGAAAGCTGAGAGCAGTCAATGCAGGGCATGAATATC
>JBGUPW010000292.1:0-8143 GCA_045130495.1 Ruminococcus sp.
GCTGTCGCCTTGCTGAGATTTTTTGGGCAAGCTGACGGAACAAGATTCAAGCAAGCCGTGCGCCATGAATTGTGCGGTGTTGCCTTAAATGGAGCGGGATTTGCAAAAAGTCAAATCCCGCTCCCTGTTTTTTATGAGGGCAACGCCCACGGCAGCCATGCGATATTGCCCTAAATTTCAGTAAAAATAAGATGTGCCTGCGCGTTATCGAGCGTGAGCGGTTTGTCCAAATCAATGTAGTTGATTTCGCCGTAGAGCCTGCCGAAAACTATCGCGGTGGTGTCCGTTTTTGACATCATAGCCTGACCGCCGACCTTGAAGGGCTTGAACATTATGTCCACTGCGGAAATGCCGCCGCGGAAGAAAAACGGGCGGTCAAGTCTGCCGGTGCTGCCCTTGACGTTGATATTGCCGAGCTTGTGCAGCTTTCCGTCGGTGAAAAAGCAGTTTTCGTTGCCGCAGCGGTTATCTCCGACGCGGCTGGCAAGACAGAGCGAAACGCGCTTGCCGCCGATAACGCAGTCGGCACTGAGCCTTTGATAGTTGTGCCTGCGCGGTTTCGCGAAACGTGTCCAGTCAAAATAACCGCGCGAGGTGTTTTCGTTCAGGGTGTACTCTATACCGCCGACGCGGATAATTCCCGAGGCGACAAATTTCGGCACAAAGCGCTTCAGATAGAAGTATTTGCGGTCGCGCTCAAACGGCGCAAGCACGTTGAGGCTGTCTCCGATCATCTTTTTCAGAATCAGATTAAAATAAAGATTCTTAATGCCGCCGAAGTCGATAAAATCGCATTTTAAAAATCTTCCCTGCGGAGTGTTGGTCATTTGAAGCTGAACGCGCTTGTCTGTGTAGAGAAATTCCCCGTTTGTGCCCGACTCGGGAAGCTTGGATTTGATAAGATTTATCTTTTTAACAACGAAGTCGCTTATAACGCCGCCGCGCTTCAGGTCAGCTACGGCGATTTTTATGGCAAACTCAAAGCCAAGGCTTTCAACAGAAAGATACAGCGAAACCTCGCCGTTGTTTATAAAATAGCAGTCCCGCTCGCCGTGCTTTCCGCTCAGCCTGCTCATCGGCTCGTTGTAGCAGAACACCGCTTTCCGCGACCAGCCTGCGTTCATAACCTCGCCGTTCTTTTCAAACACCATGCAAGGCTGCGTTATTTCGTGCTGCAAAGGGCTCACTCCGTTTCTTCAAAACGCTAATTCAAAACGCTAATATATAATATATCAAAACTTTTTTTGCTTTTCAAGACCGATAACAAAACTGTAAATGAATATCCTGTAATACATGAGCGCAGCGCGCTCAATTCATGCCGCAGGCAATTCACGGCGAAGTCAATTCATGTCCGCAGGACAATTCATTTCTGCCGCCGACGGCTGAAAGTGTCCCAAACGCAGCTTATAGCGGTAAGCTTTGATACAGGAATGAATTGTTGCTAAGCAACATGAATTGTGTTGATAACACATGAATAGTGCCGACGGCACATGAATTGCAGTTTAACTGCATTATAAATGAATATATAAAATCATCCGCGAATATTCTTTTGGGAGCCTTTTATAATTCTATCGGAAAGACGGTGAAAAACATGAAGAAAACAGTCGCGGTTATTTTGCTGCTGCTTGTTGTTTTTTGCGGCTGTGCGCGAACCTCCCCGGGAAACACGTCGGAGCTGACTCAATATGTATGGACTGCCTCTCTGAAAGGGGGCGGAGAGGTACGTCTTGAGCTTGACGGTGAGACGGCACGCCTCGAAATGAGCTGTGGCGGCGAAAAAGAGGTGATCGAGGGGAGATATCTGGCTGATGAAACGTCATTTGTGATTTTTGACTCAGACGCGGAACAGAACTACCGCTTCGAGTATGTTCCGAGAGGCAAAAAGCTCGATCTAACCTACAAATCCCACACCATAGAAATGCAGTCGTTGCCGTGACGGTACAATCGACGGGATTCCCTTACGTGCGGCTGTGAGAATGTTATCGTAAAAACATAAAATTAACATAAAAACGTAAAATAATTGTCTTTTCGCTCAAAAAATACTTGTATTGTTAGGTAAAATCCGATATAATTAATATAAAAATATATATTAATATCACAGGAGGTTTGTGTAATGAAAAAGTTGGCATTTGTTCCTGCATTTTTATTGGTTGCAAGCGCACTGCCGTTTTCAGCCGTATCCGCAGCGGAGGAAAAGGGTATGCCCGCGGATTTCGCGGAGGCTCCTGCGCTGTATGTTCACGCTGTATCGGATTCCGCCGACAATCAGGCTTGGCAGGTATGGCAGAGCGCCCACGACGAGGACTTTTATGAGGAAAAGCCCTACGAAAAGTATTTTTTCCTTCCCACCTCGGCAGGGGAGGACAACGTGGACGTTTACAACGGCTTCAACGCGTCGGTTACACTCAACGGCGTCGCTATCGCTTCGCATGAAACGGAGTCTGTACCCTACAGCACCAACGAGAGTTACAGCGTAAATGCAGGCGGTAAAACCTACACCCTTCGCTGTATGAAGTCGAACGCCGAGGCAGCGGTTTATATCAACAATCCCGACCCCGACGGCAAAGGCTCCGATTTGTTGACTTATCTCAACGAAAACAAAGAGAACAAGACGACTGCAACAGGCGCGATCGTCACACCCGACGGCACCGTGGATAACACCGTTATAAAGAAAATCAAGGGTCGCGGAAATACCTCATGGACTAAGCCGAAAAAGGGCTATAACATCACTTATGACAAAAAAGTGAGCATAGCGGGCATGGAGAAGAACAAAAAATATTCTATCCTGCCCAATTATCAGGACGATTCACTCAGCCGCAACCGTATTCTTTACGACCTTTCCGACGCGGTGGGAATGCCCTACGCTTCCGATTCCCGTTATGTGGATTTTTACATCAACGGTTATTATTGCGGCTCATATCTTATGGCGGAAAAAATCGAGCCCGGCAGCCTCGTGACCGATGTAACGGGCGAGGAATATCTGAACGAGGACGGCACTGTTAAAGAGGACTTTCCGTTTATCGCGGAGGTTGACCCGAGCGCGGGCGGCGACGATTACTATGTCACCTGCAGCGGCAATGTTAAAGTCGCGATAAACGCGCCCGAGCTTGAACCCGGCGACGCGGGTTACGAGGAGGTCAAAGAGTATGTGCGCGAAAAGTACGACGAGCTTCTTAAAACCTGCCGCTCCGCTGTCCGCAAAAGCTCCGTGTCGATTGCGGATCTGATCGACATTGATTCGGCGGCAAAGCTGTTTTTGATCAACGAGCTTGGCAAAAACTGGGACGCAGGTGTTTCATCGACCTTCTTTACATACAAGCAGGATAAAAACGGCAATTATAAATTCTTTGCGTCTCCCGTTTGGGACTACGATAACACGCTCGGCAACGCCGTCGGCTTGCGGAGGGATCTGCAAAGCATGGGCGTCACCGACTATGAGAAATATACAGGCTGGTGGTGCCGCTTCAAGGGCAAGTCGTCAAGTGAACATATGTCATACAACATTATAAATAATTTTGCACGCAATAAGGAAATAACCCAAGCCGCCGCGCAAGTATGGTTTGAAAAGTTTGTGCCTGCCCTCAAGCATTTCAGCGGCGAAAAGTTCAGCGCTCGGATAGGCAGGGAGCTGTATACAAGAGACGAATATTCAGCGCTCGTTAAGGAGTCGGCAGAGATGAATTATCAAAGCGGTTGGCTGCTTGATACGGGAGATTGGATCGCAGACCATTCCAATCTGAAAAAAGCGGTTTATGATGAAGCGACTAAGACCATGATCGCCGACAAAACCGCGACCCGCTACACGCAGAGCTTTCAGGGTATGTTTGACTACGCCTGCGACTGGATGCTCAGCCGCGCGGCATGGCTTTCGGAGCAGTTTGCCCCCGATTATATTCCCTCGGCGCTTATCGGCGACGTGAACCTCGACGGCATTGTAAATGTTGATGACGCGACGGAGCTGCAATCGTTCCTTGCAGAGTACACCGACCTGACGGACGAACAGCTTGCGCTTGCCGATACCGACGGCGACGGTACGGTTGATGTGCGCGACGTGACACAGATACAGAGATATTTAGCTGAATTTATTGATGAATTAGGGTAACATAATTACAAAAAATAACTGTTCTGTCCCTTCAAATTCTCGCAATGAGAGGGGACAGAACAGTTTTTGTTTTATAAGAAACGGCTTAATTCCGATGGAGGCGGAACCTTGTGCAGTGCTGCACTGCTAATCCTCCGCGTATTCGAGCAGATCGCCCGGCTGACAGTTGAGCGCCTCGCAAATCGCTATCAGCGTTGAAAACCGTATGGCGCTTACGTGTCCGTTTTTCAGCTTGCTAAGGTTTACGTTTGCAATTCCGACCTGCTCGCTAAGCTCGTTCAGCCCGATTTTGCGGTCAGCCATTACGCGGTCAAGTCTGACGATGATCCTTCCCATAGCTCACCTCAGACGGTTTCGTCGTGCTCTTTCTGGAGCTGTGCGCCGTATCTGAAAATCGCGGTCAGAATGAACACCACAAATACAAATACAGCGGGAATCAAATCAAAGCCGCCGACTGACAGCGAGTCGAACATGATAAGCCCCAACACGCTGTTCGTTATCGAGGACACGATCATCGAGGGAATCAGAGCTATCGCAAAAGCGCGCATCTTTTTGATGACGTTGTCGCAGAATGGGGTGTCGCAGGTCATAAACGCCTTCATAAGCGCCTTGAAGAAGAACAGCGGCACGATCACCGCAGCTAACTTTATCATCCCCGCGATTATAAGCTTCATAAGGTCGAGCAGATCAAAGCGCAGATGATTTACCTCGGCGTTTGCCGAAATCACGCCGTCCTTTGACTGAATTGCGGCGTCCGCTTCGGCGTCTAAAAGCTTGAAACGTCCGTTGCCCGCCGCAAGCGAGATAGTGCTGCCGTCAAATCCGAAGCAGGAAGCGTCAAGTTTAACATTCGCCGCGCCGTTAATTTCAACCGTAGCGGCGTCCTTGGGGAGAACAGCCGTAAAAATGGTTCCCGTAAGCAGTGCGCCCTCCGCGATCAGCAGAAGCACGATGATGACGGTGGTGATGATTTTGCCTACCTTGCCGAAAATGTTTATTTTTCTTTTGACCGATTTTTCCATAACAACCTCCGTGAAAAATTAAATATTTAACGTTTATCGTTAAATATATTATAGCACGGTTTTTTCGTTTGTCAATAGATAATTAACGAAAAACGTAAAAATTTTTATATAAACCGAGTGATTTGTGGAGATCGTTAAAAAGCTAAAGGAGCTGCCCTGCAGCAGCCCCTTGGTTGTAAAGTGTTTATTTTAAAAAAACCGGAAAATCACGCGTATTTCTTAGCCGCCGCTACCGCGAGTCTGTCGCAGCGTTCGTTTTCGGGATGACCCGCGTGACCTCTTACCCAAATGACCTCTACCTTGTGCTTATCGCATAAATCTAACAGCTCGCCCCATAGCTCGGGATTCAGAGCGGGGTCTTTTTTGTTGCGCATCCAGCCGTTTTCGCGCCATTTTTTTGCCCAGCCGAGCTTCAGCGCGTTGCAAACGTACTGCGAATCACTGTAAAGCGTCACCTCGCAAGGCTCCTTGAGCGCCCTCAGCGCGAAAATAACCGCCGAAAGCTCCATGCGGTTGTTAGTGGTGTTCGCCTCACCGCCCGAAAGCTCCTTTTCAACGCCGTTGTAGCGCAGTATCGCGCCCCAGCCCCCGGGGCCGGGATTTCCGCTGCACGCGCCGTCTGTGAATATTTCAACCTTTTTCATATACCAAGCTTCTTTCATAAATTATTTTGCGTGAAATATATTTTGCCACAAATTCGCGGCGTTTGCAAGTGAAATGCAAAAATATTAAGAATTTTTTCGTATATACGCATAAGAGAGGTTCTCTAAAGTATATTGTAAAAGCGACTCGCCGTGACTGTTATCCAATTTCAATTCTGTTTCGATAATAAATCAAGCACGGTAGAATCATCACTACAGAGAACGCTGCTGAAACTGTCAAAAATGTCGTTTATAATAGTTTTATTGCATTACTTAAGAGATTGTTTTGTTTTTGCTGTTTAACTTCCGGATATTATTTAATGCTCAGCCGTGATTTTTTTCAAAAAACAGTGGAAATATCCGAAACTATGTGCTATAATAATGATAATTATAACTAAAAATAGGCTAAATATGGATTATTGATACAAAGGAGAATCAAATATGGCAAAGATAAAGCTACCCGAACAGCTTAAAGCATGGAAGGTTATTTCACCTGTTTCGGAAACAAGCGGCTATCCTACCTTCAAGGTTTTAAAAACCGAGTTTGACGGTTCAAAAATCCCCGCAATTCTCACTTACGTCAACTATGAAGGCGAAAGCTACAGCAGCGACAACGTAGATTTGATCAACGAAGAAGCGACGTTTGTCAAGAATGTGCTCAAGCTTCGCGGCGTCAGCAACTACATAGACGCCGTGGTTGAAAACAACCCCGCAAAAAGCAGCATTTCGCTTTATCTGCTCACCACGGACGCGAAGCCTATCACCGAGAGTTTCCTGAAAAACAAGCAGCTCACCGACGCCGACATTGTTGACTTCGGTCTGCAAATCAGCGAGATTTTGGAAAAGCTGGAGCAAAACAATATTCTTCACGGGAATTTAAAGCCCGAGAACATTTTTGTAACGAACAAGGGCAAATTCGTTCTCGGAGGCTTTACAGCTTTTGAGGGAACCGCTGATGATCCGTCTTTCCTTGCTCCCGAAATGGAGGCGGGCAAGCAGCCCGATTACACCACCGACATCTACTCGCTCGGTCTTATCATGTACACTATGGTCAATGACGGAAAGCTCCCGTTTGAGACCAAAGACCGCGCTTCGGCGGTGCGCAAACGCTTTTCATCAACGACCGTTCCCGCTCCCTCGGGCGGCAGCGAAAAGCTTAAAAGCGTAATCGTAATAGCCTGTCAGCCCAAAAATAAAAACAGATGGAAGAACGCCGGCAACATCAAGAACGCTCTCTCTGCCATCAAGTCGGAGCTTCCCGTCCGCGAGGATTCAGCAAAACAGATGATCGTGCCCGAGAACACCGAGTTTGAAAGCAATATGTTTGAGGAATTCACATTCGACGAGACGGAGCCGGCTCCCGCACCCAATCAGGATACAGAGCCCGAGCAGCTCGCTCCCGTTATGGCTAAGGGCGCGGCGATCGCGGCGGCGACGGCGGCTGTCAGCTCTGCTTTGAATACGGAGGACGGGGAGAAGCCCGACGGAGAAGCCGAAAAAACCGAAAGCGCGGAAGCGGGTTCGGATAAACCCGAAGCAGACGAAAGCACCGCCGATTCAAAGTCTGCCGAAACGGGAGCAGAAGAAGCTGACGCCAAAGACGGAGCGGCGGACGCCGTTAAGCCCGATGGTGACAATACCGATTTGAACGATATTGACAAAGGTGTATTTGACGATTACGTGGTGCAGGGAAGAAGCCATGGCAGCCACGGCACAAATGATAATGAAAAGAAGGATTACGGCGATTTCTTTGAGGACGACGAGCCTTCAGTGGAATTTATAGAGCAGGCAGATCCGGATCCGCAGCAAACCGATATTTCGTATGCCGCGACAATTCCCGCGAAAAAGGCTTCCGCCGCAAATAATTATTCTCAGTCGGATCCTTATAAGGATGACCGCGAGCCGACCAAGCGCAACAAAACCTTCATAGTCGGAATTGTGGTGATCGTTCTGGCTGTTTTGGTTGCCCTTGCGGGTCTCGGTGTATTGGCGGCTCAGAACGGTTGGTTCCCCTTCGGAGGAGGAGAAGACTCAACAGACGCTACTCAGGCGGATACTCAGGAAACGACCGCAGCGGCACAGCCCGATTCCACTGCAGCGCCCGCTACAACCGAGGCTACAGAGGCTACAAAAGAAACCGAAACACAGTCTGACGAAGAAGTAGTGCCCGAAAACGTAGTCGGCTATTTCTACGACTACGCCGTTGAAGTGCTCGAAGGACAGGGCTTCAAGGTCAATTACGACGAGCGCGAGTACAGCGACGAATGGGACGAGGATTTCATCATCTCGATGTCTCCCGACAGCTCGGCTCCCGTCAAGAAGGGAACAACAATAAAGCTCGTTCGTTCAAGAGGCAGCAGTTCCTCTTCACGTTCATC
>JBGUPW010000293.1:0-4081 GCA_045130495.1 Ruminococcus sp.
CGCCGCTCTATTATCTTCTTCAGTCAGAGAAGGGATACGGCACCTCGACAGTAGCAAAATATTGGCGCATACGCACCGGCATCTGCCAAAGTGATACAGCCCTTACAACCGAAGTGAATCTCGCGCTCGCGCTTGAAAATTGTGACAGTGTAAAGGACGTGGATTTTGAAACTGTATGGGGACAGGGTCACACAGAAGCCGAACGCACAGGCGACAGCACCGAAAACTTTATTGCATGGGTCAATGCGTGTATGGCAAATCAGGATTGATCCAAATCATCTTGAAACTGACGAAAAACGATACCATCATCAACCGGATAACCGAAATCAAAAAAGGCGGCAAGCGATTGCCGTCTTTTCTTTGCCTAAACAATCGTTTTGATGTGTATGGACAGAAAGGAAAAAATCCATTATAATGGAGGTAAAAAAAGGAAGCGTGGAGAGCAACGAGAGAAGACTGCTGGTCACGCTGACAAAAGAGGGCGAGCAGCTAAATAAAAAGGCGGTAGCCGTACCCGACGAAACGCAGGGGTGTATCCCGCTTGAAAAGGATGAACTCATACAGTTAAAAATATGCTTGACAAGGCGATGATAAAATGGATGGAAATAAATGATTATCAAAGCAGTAAAATTTAGAAAAGACGGTTGAAACGACCGAAGAATTAGTAATGGGTAATGGGGGCAGAAAAATGAAGTTGAATAGTATTCATCATATCGCGATCATCACTTCCGATTATGAACGGACAAAGCATTTCTATGTGGATTTGCTCGGATTTGAGATCATCAGGGAAAACTATCGTCCAAATAAACAGGATACGAAATTGGATTTACGGCTTGGCAACGCGGAATTGGTGATTTTCTGTGAACAGGATCCGCCAAAGCGTGTGACCTATCCCGAAGCGTGCGGCTTGCGGCACCTTGCTTTTGCGGCAGATAATTTAGAAGAGGTTGTCGCTGAACTGAATGATTTGGGGATTCCCACAGAACCAATACGCAGAGATGACTACACGGGAAAGAAGATGACCTTCTTCCGCGATCCTGACGGACTGCCGCTGGAACTGCATGAGTAGCCGGATATTCTAAAAGCTGATAAGAGAAAAAAATATACGACAGAAAGAAAATGCAGAAACAGAATATCGAACAGGATTGATAAGGAAGTGTAAATATTATGGTTGGAATCAAGTTGATTCCATTACAGTTTGATGACAGAGAGCAGTTTATTCTCGATAATCAGGATGCGTTCAATTACGGCGCGTTAGAAGAATTCGGACTGCGTGATAATCATTTTGAAGAGGACGGAGAAATCATCTCCCGTCAAACAATCGAACAGAGTATTGACGGTGGCATAGCTTACCGAATTATTTGTGACGAACAGAAGATCGGCGGCGTTATATTGAAAATCGAAGGCGATCACGGCGAGCTGGAAATTCTGTTTGTATCTCCGAAGGCTCACAGCAAAGGAATCGGTTACGCCGCTTGGTGTGAGGTTGAAAGAATGTATCCGCAGGTCAAGGTTTGGAGTACGGTCACGCCCTATTTTGAAACGCGAAACATCCACTTTTACGTCAATCGCTGCGGCTTTCATATCGTTGAGTTTTTCAACAGTCACCATCCGCTGACGAATGAACCTGACAGCAGTGCCGACGAACAGTTCCCCGATGGGATGTTCAAATTCGAGAAGCGTATGGGAAAGACATAATGAAATACGGATTTATGACGTAATTAGCGAAGATGATCGCACTTGTGGCAATTTTGCCCTGTGTCGCGCAAACAAAAAATGCGCAGTCATACACACCCGACCTAGACGAACAAAGCCCACACAGCCGATTTGTCGCGGTTTGTGGACGATATTTCAGAGAACAACGAAAGTGCAGCGGATTAGCTCTGCTGCACTTTCGGTCATATCAGTTTTATCAAATTTTCATGGAGCGTATAGCGCGATACACCGTTGCTCTGCGGGTCTCGGATAATGATAGAGTCAAATTCCTTCGGCAGCCATTTTTTACTGAAAGTGCCGCTGCCGAAATAAGCGTCAAAGTTCGTGACCGGCAGCACCACCATATCGGAATCAAGCGGTTTGTTGGCGATATAATACTTTACCAACAATTCGGCGGCAGGCTGGGCAGGTGAAGCGACATGTGCTTTAATGTATTCGCTGATACTGTCAGAAAGAGAAAAATCTTTGTTTTTCAATGCACCTAATTCCAGCGCATCGGCGAGAATATCGTCAAAACGTAATATCCACGAGCCTATGGTGGTAGTTGAAAAAATCGGTACCTGAAATTGAATCACCTTTTTCTCCCATTCTTTATCGAAGCCCTTTCTCAGCAAATCGCACTTTGAAACTGTCGTCTTGCTGACGGAGCCGGGATTGGTTTTGACAAAATCACAGATGTTGTGAACATGACGGTAAAACCAACCGCGGCCTTCTTCGTCTACCAAATCGGGAAATTCTGCATAAAACTCGCTGAAATTGGTGTTTGCTTTCCAATCGTCTTTCTTTTCTGTCGGTAGGCTGCACCACGCCTGCAACGCTCTTTTTGCGCGGTCAACATCAGGAGTTTCCGATTCAAACATATATCCGCGTGCAATGATCGTCAAAACCCTGTGCAGCCCGATTTGCTTTATCAGCATGTCAAAGGTGAAACGTCCAAGGAACGACATATCGCGTTTGCCGTTGGCGTTGTACTTCGGAAACTGCGTATATGCCTTGAATTCTTCCGGTTCATTCAGCATATTTCTTCACCCCCAACACATGCGTATAAACCGCGTCGGACAATAACTCCCACAACAAGTCGCGCTTTCCGAGAGCCACCACATACGGTACTGCTTTCTTCGGCTTGATGATTTTGTCCATCAATGCCCTGCACGCAACAGCAACCGCCTGCCTGTAACTCTGCGCGTGAGATTTATTCAAATACGCCTGCATCATTTCCTTGAACTCCTTCGAGTCGTTTGACCGGATGAGTTTTTTGCGTTCTGTTGCATTGTTTTCATCATCAATGTCGCAAATCAAGTCGCCGAGTACCCGGTAACCGCCGAAACGGAAATCTGCCAGTAAGATATAATAATCTTCATATTCAGGGAGAAGCTCACTCAGAAAATCAAGCCGTAAATCCTTATCCATCAAATGCCAAGACTGATTTGTCAGTTCACTACGGATTGACGATATTTTCTCAGGTGACAGCTTTGAAAATTCGGCGTAGAGAGCGTCGCTGTCAATATTCTCCTCCTGTCCTCTTGAATAGAGAATACGGTCGATATCGCTCTGACTTGCTTTATTCTTGATTGGCGCACGGCAGGCGCGTATTCTGGATAAAACCGCTTCGTATTGCTGTATTAAGAATCCAACAGAGGATAGGATATTCGGGTCTAAGATATCCTTCCAATCAGGCTTTGTCGCAAAGATGAACAGCTCGCTGTCCTTTGCCGGTTTCGGGATCAGCCGTTTTGTGTTTTCCTTTAATTGTTTAGCTAAATACGGCAAACGCTCCACATTCGAGGTCACCTTATCCCAATCGGTAGATGCAAAGAATTGCTTGATTTTCTTCTGCGGTGTGTCTTCATACCAAGCGTGGTTCCGGTCAAGCTCCAACAAGGATTTGTATTTGAGGAAGAGATTATGCGCCCTGCGTTCCTTGACAAGATATTCGGTCAAATCAGGCTTCACGCCGCTTTTTACGGAATCGATCTCCAAGCCTGTCAGGATAGATAACACCTCCGTCTGTTCGCGGCAGCGCTGACGTTCGTCATCATTTGAGTTTTCATCATAAGCAATAATGCTCCTGTCAAATGCCGCGTTGCAGATTTGCCCGACGCGTGAGGAAAAGGTATCGCGAACCGTCACAAATCGGTCGTGCCAGTCATTGGCGTTTCGCGTGACAGGTTCTTCCGATGGAATATACAGCAAAGGAAGATTGCTGCGGTCATCCAAATCATCATATTCGTAATTCCGCTTGACACATTCGTTAAGCAGATCATCTGCGATCGTTTTTATCATATCGCCGTCAAAATCCGCGCCGCCCAAACGCTGCGCCGCAAGGCTCTCGGGGTCTACCATTACCACATCGGTCAGCTGAGAA
>JBGUPW010000294.1:0-2096 GCA_045130495.1 Ruminococcus sp.
TAAGACCTGTTGTGAGAAAACCATAATCAAGAAAGGAAGGTGACAGTTTATGATCAGATACTACGACGAACACGGTAATCGTCTCAATATACGAACAGAGTTAGATGATGCGCTTGATAAACTTTATGACGAGCTTGATAAACTAACTCTGGAAGAACGCAGAGCTTGGTACACCAAAGGCTTATATGCGAAACCGTTGAAGTATGTTCAGGAGATAGAGAATACAACTTATCTTGTGCGTACCGAGTTTAACAAGAATGCCGATTCAACCGTTTATGATACGGTTGAGAGAATCACATCAAAAGATATATAATTTATCGCTTTAAAGCGTTGAATTTAGCAGTCGAGTATGGTATAATAGGATCATCCTACAAAGACATATCCGACTGTGGAAAGGAGCATAATGAGTAAACAGTCAGATAAAGACAAAATCACCGCCCTGTACTGCCGACTTTCCCGTGACGACGAGACCGAAGGCGTATCGGGCTCAATCAAGAATCAAACAGAAATCTTACAGAAGTACGCCGCCGAAAACGGCTTCAAGAACACACGTCTGTTCATAGACGACGGCTTCTCAGGCACGAACTTTGACCGCCCCGCCTTTAACGAGATTATGAAGCTCGGTGAAGAAGGTAAAATCGGAACACTGATCGTCAAAGACCATTCCCGTCTCGGACGTAACCGCTTGGTAGTCGGATCCTTGATGGAAGAAGAATTTGACCGTATGGGCATTCGATACATCGCCGTTATGGATAACATCGACACCGAAAACGGAATCAGCGACCTTGTACCTATGCAGGATTGGATTAACGAGTGGCACGCAAAGAATACCAGCGACAAGGTGCGCAAGGTGTTTCAAAACAAGGGTAAAGCAGGCAAACCTCTGACCACCAATCCGCCGTTTGGATATATGAAAAATCCTGAAAACAAAGACGAATGGATCATAGATGAACCAGCCGCCGAAATTGTCAGGCGTATATTCAAGATGTGCGTATCGGGTATGGGACCATCGCAGATTGCCAAACAGCTTAAAGCCGATGAAGTGATGACTCCGACGGAATACTGGATCAGCATTGGGAGGAACTGCGGCAAGCCGCCGAGCGTACTGTACCATTGGAGTGCTGACACGGTTGCTTCCATTCTTAGTAAACAAGAGTATTGCGGAGATACGGTCAACTTTCGCAGCCAGCGCAAATCCTTCAAAAACAAAAAGAAGGTCGAGCTTCCACCTGAAGAATGGCTGATATTTGAAAACACGCATCCGGCGATTATCGACAGAGAAACCTTTGAGCTTGTCAGAGAGCTGCGCAAAAACAAACGAAAGCCGACACGGACAGGAATCGTCAGTATGTTTTCGGGATTGGTTTACTGTGAAGACTGCGGAGAAAAGCTTTACTACAGTGCAACTAACAATTACAAAGAAAGTCAGGCGTACTTCTTCTGCTCGTCGTACCGCAAAAACTCCGATGTGTGTTCAGCACATTACATCAGGGAAAAGGTAATCTACAAACTGGTGCTTGAGAATATGCAGAGAGTATTTCTGAATGTTCAAGTCTACGAGAAAGAATTTGCCCGAAAGCAAATGGATTGCTACACTGATGAAAAGCGCAAGGAGTTGGCTGCCAAGCGCCGAGAGTTGAACAAAATCAAAAAGCGAATCGCTGAAATTGATGACCTCATCTTAAAAATTTATGAAGATAATGTATCACATAAGATTTCAGACGAACGCTTTGAAATGTTCAGCAAACGGTATGAAACCGAGCAGCAGGAGCTAAAGGCGAAGATACCTGAGCTTGAAGCCTATCTGACATCCGAAACCGACAAGACCGAAAACTTGCAGAAATTCATTGCCAAAGTAAAGAAGGTTACCAATCCAACTGAATTAACGCCTGAGCTTGTCAATGAATTTATCCAAAAGATAGTCGTATCGTCGCCACGCTATCTCGACGGCAAACGATATCAGATGATCGAAATCCATTACAAGGGTGTCGACATTATTAATATCCAAACGCCCGATGAATTTGAAAGGGACTTCCAAGCCCATATGAAACAGCGCAGACAAAAGTCTGCATAACACAAAGAAAACTACGGCATAG
>JBGUPW010000295.1:0-7697 GCA_045130495.1 Ruminococcus sp.
CCGTTCAACAATTTCGGACAGAGACACTGAAAATTCAGACATAATTCCACCGCCTTTTGCAATTATTTATAATATGGTATAGATAGCTTATTATACTTAGTTTATATTATACTACAAAATGCAATTATAATAAAGTGTTTTCGTGAAATATTTTAAATTTTTTCCAAAAAATCATTCTATCTTCCGCTCCGAAACTTTAAGCTCGCCGTCGCAGGTTATCAGCGGGACCTTAAAGCCCTCCGAACCGCCTTTGGCGTAGCTGTTGAACACCGAGAGGTAATCAGTTTTTACCCCGGGGTCATCGCGCTTCAATCCCGCTATCTGCCGACGGATCGTGTGCTGCGCCGAGGTCTCCTTCCCCAACAGCTCCACGGTCTTTTCGTCGCACAGAGCAACGGATGCCACGGGCGAGATCGACGCCTGAGTTGAGATATACTCGATGTCGCGGCGCATTACTCCGCTGTTTACATCGGTTTCGATAAGCAACAGTTCAAGCTTTGCGAGCGTCATATTCGGAATATAGCGACTCGCGGCAAGGCTCCGCGCTTCCTCGAAGGATTTCGCGGGAACAGCTACAGACTCGGGCTTTTCACTGTCGGTGAGCGGATAAAAGGTGTAGTAAAGCTGTCCGCCGCGGGTCGATACGCTGACGTTCTCGATCACGGCGGCATTTTCTATCTGATGTGAATTGCGGCAGCCCGTGAGCGTCACAGCCGCCAAGAACAACAGCAAAAATATTTTCTTAGGCATTTTTTCTCTCCGTTATCAAACAGACCGTCGGAACAATGACCGCACCTGCAAGGCTGACGGCTATCAGTGTGACGGGATTTGTTAATATTTCTTTTATCGAATCATTATTGACCGCAAGCAGATGGACAATAAAAATAACGCCCGTGAACACCGACGTCACCGCAAGGCTCCTTTCTTTGCCGACGGCTTTCGCAGCGGAGCAAAGCAACAGAGAAACGATCATAAACACCGACATCGTGCTAAGCGCCATATAAAAGCTCTCTATTCCCGCGAACGCCCCGAAGTGCGCCGCTCTTGACAGCACAAAGGTTCCGTATTCCTGACGCGTAGCGTACTCCCCCACCGAAAAAGTGATGAAGAACATCACCAAAGCGAACTTCACTCCCGTGAGTGACAGGGCTATAACGGGCTGACGCAGTCGAAACTGCCGCGAGCTTCCCGACAGGCAGGCGAAAATCACCGCGATAAAACAGGGCGTAACGAAATACAGCGCACATCTGAAAAAGTCCGACGGACTGCTGCTCAGCTCAAAGCTCCCGTAGCTGAAATCGAGCGAAAACAGGCTGCCGCCAAACAAAAGAGCGTTTGTGACCATAGCCAGCAAGAAGAGGAAGATCCCGAACCGCGTGATGACGTTCGCGCCCTTGAAAGCGGCGTAAACGCAGCAGCCGAGCATGAGAAACGCGATAAGGCAGGGGCTCGCCTCGTCGTAATATTTTTTGCAGAACATATCGGTATAGGGGTACAAAAAATATACCGCCGCGCAGACAAAGCAGATGCAGTAAATCACCGCAGTGACCGCTTTTTGCACCGTTGATCTCCTGCCGGTAAGCGAAAGCACATCGCCGTTTGTTTTTGTTTTTATCAGAATAGCGGGTATCATTGCAGCAAAACAGAGCGCCAAGCCCAAAACCATTCCGAGCATGCGCAGCGGAAACGAAAGCTCACCGGGCAAATCTCCGTTTTGGAGAAGTATGACCGAGCAGGCGCAGAGCGCGAGCGTCATAATAAACCGCTTTGATGAAAAGGGAACGTCCTGCTGCATTAGATCTCCTCCGTTTCGGCGAAATTCTGAACCCTTATCGTGTGCTTGGACAGCGCTTTCCAGCCCGCTCTGACAAATACATCGCGCATCGTGTTTATCGAAAACGGCGACAGTGAGGAAAGATACGGCACTCCGAGCGATGTTTTTGAGCACATACTAATGAGCACCAATGCAGTCGAGAGCACTATTCCCCACAGTCCGAGCAGTCCTCCGACTATCACAAAAATAAACCTCAGCATTGTAACGGGCGGATAAAGCGGCGAGGTGACGTAGCTGCATATAGCTGCTGTGGCAACCACCATCAGCGTTGACGAGCTGATTATTCCCGCTGTCACCGCGCTCTCGCCGATAACAAGAGCGCCTACTATACTTACCGCGTGCCCGAGTGATTTCGGTATCCTCAGCCCCGCCTCCTTCATGATCTCGTAAACGAACGTTATCAGAAGCACCTCAAGCGTGACGGGCAGGGGAGTTTCGGAAAGAGATTTTGAAGTTTTTATCAATATCCATGTCGGAAAATACTCCGGGTGGAACTGCGCGAACGCCGTGTAGATAGCGGGCAGGAACACAGACATCAGAAACGAGAGGTATTTGAGCACTCGGATAAAGGCGGCGTAATAGGTGCGGTTGGAATAATCGTCCACGCCCTGAAACTCCTCCACAAACAAATGCGGCACGAGCATTACGGCGGGTGTGCCGTCAACGATTATCGCGACCCTGCCCTCGGTCAGCTTGCCGCAGACGGTATCGGGACGCTCGGATATCCCGACACCCGAAAACAGCCGACTGGTGTGCTTGTCCTCAAGATATTCCGAGAGGTAGCCCGACGCAAGGACTGTTTCCAAATCGCAGGCTGAAAGCCGCTGCCTGAGCTGTTGAAGCAGCTTTGGAGAAACGGCATTTTGAAGATAGCAAAGCATGAGTTGGGTACGGGATTTTCTGCCTGCGGTCATCTGCTCAAAAACCAAGTCGGGGCTTTTTATCCGACGGCGGATAAGCGACATATTGACGCGCAGCGGCTCGGTGAAGCCCTCGCGCGAACCCCGCTGAACGACCTCGCTCTCGGGCTCACTGACCCCCCTGAACGCAAAGCCCTGCGCACCAACGGCAATAAACCCCTCGGCTCCGTCAACCGCGATCACCGCAAAGCCCGAGGTAATAAAGGTTATGAGCTGCTCCAAACCCTTAAACTCCGTAACGTCGGAGGAAGTCAGCACCGTGTAGAGTATCGTGTCAAATATTTCGTTCGGTGCGCTGTCCCCGAACCTGAAAGCCATGAGCGGATTGACCGCCGCCTGAGCTAAGCCGTCCTTGTCAACCATGCCCTCCATTGTTATGACCGCCGCCGAGGTGAAAGAGTCTGACTGCAAAATGATCTCCCTTACCGACAAATCGGCGGAGTTGGAAAACATCGCCTCCAAATCTGCCTTTAGTGTCCGGATTGAAGCTTTCACATAGTTACCTCCTTTTATGTAAGAGAGGAAAGCGTGTGTCGGTGTATTTCAGTGTATGTCAGTGTATGTGGAAACTTAAAACATACACTGCAAAAAATCGCATAGATAAGCCATTTTTTCGGTGTGGTGTATGTTGTGTAGGATGTTTCTTAACAAGCAGAGGTAATTTAAAAAAATAATAAAAAAGTTAGCATAGACTAATAATTTTATTTTTTTTATTTTTTATACTGGAGTTATATAGAAAAAACATACACAACAACACTAACCTCAAAAAACCGCATAGATAAGCCGTTTTTTGAATGACGGTTCTCAACCGTCAACATACATAACCTACATACGCCGCCCGCTTTTAATGAGCGCGGCACGCTCAATTCATGCCGCAGGCAATTCACGGCAAAGCCTATTCATGTCCGAAGGACAATTCATTCCTGCCGCCGACGGTTGATAATGTCTCAGACGTTTTCATTAACGGAAAGCTGTGATACAGGAATGAATTGTTGCTGCGCAACATGAATTTACTGCGTAATGAATTGCGACTATGCCGCATGAATTGTGCCGTTGGCACATTAACGCTCAAGGCAGCCGCCATATACCACAGCATTATAAATCAGAGCGGAGCGACAACCAAAATTGTCCCTTGTCCATTGCCAACTGCCCATTGAACTGCTCTAAAATAATTCTATCCCTTTTGCCGTGAAATATTCACTTGAAGCTGCGATGCATAACTTACATCCAATAGGGAAACATTATTATCGGTGATCAAATGCTGATATCTGTAATTAGAACCATAATTTTGTATACATTTATAATTTTGGCTATAAGGCTGATGGGAAAGCGGCAGATAAGCGATATGCAGCCGAGCGAGCTTGTTGTCACAATGGTGATCTCGGACATCGCCTCGCTGCCCATGCAGAACACCTCGCAGCCCCTACTCAGCGGAGTGATACCCGTGCTGGTGCTCGTTTCACTTGAGGTGACGGTCAGCGTGCTGATGATGAAAAGCCGCAGGTTCAGACAGCTTATCTGCGGCAGCCCCGTAGTCGTGATAGAGGACGGCAAACTGCTCCAAAAGCAAATGCGGCGGCTGAGATTGACGACCGACGACCTCTGCGCCCAACTCAGGCAGCAGAATGTTTTCTCGCTCGAAGATGTTCAATACTGCATAATGGAAACAAACGGCGTTTTGAGTATTCTTGAAAAACCCGAAAAGCGTGTTCCGAACGCGGAGGAAATCGGTGCGCAAATCGACGACTGCAAAATTGAAGCCGTGGTGATAAGCGACGGCGCGCTGATAGCTTCATCATTGAAGCTGTGCGGAAAGGACAAAACATTTATAAGTAATATTCTGAAAAGGAATAATATTGAGATAAAGGATATCTTTATTATGACGCTCGACGGCAACGGAAAGTACAATATAATCAGGAAGGAAAGCTGAATGAAACGCCTTATAATCTCGATCGCGCTCGTCCTGCTTGTGTTGGGCGCGTCGGTATTTGAATTTATTTATGTGGGCGCGCGCTCCGACGAATACTCCGACCGTATAGACAAAATCGGGGAGCTGATTAACAGCGGTGATATTTCCGCCGCACTAAACGCCTGCAAAGCTCTCGAAAATGACTGGGATGGCGAATCCAAAAAAATATACACGCTGCTAATCCACGACTATGTTGACAGCGTAGGAAACTGCCTCTCAAAAATGCGCTCTCATTTGGAAAACAACAGCCTTGATATGTATTTCGCCGAAAGCACGGGCGCAAAAAAAGCACTCGCCTCCATAAAAGGAAGCGAGTACCCATATTATGAAAATATTCTTTAAGCTGTGATTGGAAAATTATTTCGCCTTTGCCTCGGCTTTTTTCTTCGCCTTTCTGTTCTGCCACATAACCCACAAGGGTCCTGCAATACAGATAGACGAATAGCAGCCCGAGATAACGCCGATGATCATCGGAAGAGCGAAGCCCTTTACCGAAGCGATATTGAACACGGAAGCAACAACATAAACCGTAACGATAGCCGAAAGTGTTGTTACCGAGGTCATGATCGTTCTTCTGATCGTCTTGGTGCAGCTCACGTTGAACACGTTGTCAACTGAAATCTTTCTGCCCATGATCTTTCTCTGCTCGCGCACACGGTCGTAAATAACGATCGTATCGTTCAGTGAGTAACCGAGGATCATAAGAACAACGGCGATAAAGTTGGAGTCAACAGGCCAACGGAAAATGACATACATGAAGTAAATCATTGCAATATCGTGGAACAGCGCGACAAGCGCCATCATACCTGCGGACAGACCGCCGATTTTCTTGAAGCGGAGCGTAACATAGAGCACCATGAGAACGCTCGCGATTCCGACAGCCACCAAGCACTTGAGCAGGAAGCTAAAGCCCATCGAGGCGTCAACGGAGTTCTCCTCAAGGCAAACAAAGTTTGCGTCGGGATATTCGTTTTTCAGATCAGCTTCAAGAGTGGAGCCGATTTCTTTGTCGATCGAATCGTTGCCCGAGAACTGAACGGTTACGTTCTTTCCGGTGTTTCCGACCAAATCGCTTGAAAACGAGGTGGTGATTCTGTCTGTGGTTTTTTCCTGAATAAAATCGTGAAGGCTGTCTTCGCTGATTTTATTGTCGCTGTCCTGATAACTGAAGGTCAGCGTAGCACCGCCCGAAAACTGAATGTCGAGCGTTGTGCCGAAAATAATGTTGCAAATAATACCGATCACGATAATGCCGAGAGATAAGCAAAAGAAGATTTTCTTTTTGCCGACGAAATCAATAATGGGCTTGCCGCCGTTGTACTTCTCGCTGATTTCCTGAACGGTCATGGAAGATTCGGCTCTTTTCTGTTCATTACTTGCCACTCTTAACACCTCCATATAACCATGTATTTCTGAAGGCCTTATATCCCGCGATACTTCTGAGCATCAGTCTTGAGCAGAAGATACCCATGATAAAGTTGGAGATAACACCGACAAGCAGTGTATAACCGAACGCGTAGATGGTACCCGTGGTGGATTCACCGAAGATGAAAGAAAGGATATTGGACGGTCCGAATACCAGCATAAGAATGATGGATACGATTACAACCGTCATGTTACCGTCGATAATAGCGGCAAGTGAGTTCTTTGTACCCTTGTCAAGAGCGCCGTCAAGCGTTCTTCCGCCGCGAAGCTCTTCCTTGATACGCTCGGCGGTGATAACATTACAGTCAACGCCCATACCGATTGACAGGATAAGACCGGCAATACCGGGAAGGGTCATTGTAAAGGACGGGAATACCGTGAAATAGCCGGAGATAGCGGCGATCATAAGACCCATCTGTCCGATAAGAGAAATAACCGCGATAAAACCGGGCAAACGGTAGAAAGCAATCATAATGATAATGATAATGCAGAAAGCGATTCCTGCCGCCCATGCCATTGCAAGCAGGGCGTTCTGACCCAGTGTCGGGCTGATGTTTCCGTATGTAACGGTTTCAAGCTCAAAGGGAAGCGCGCCCGCCTTGATTTTGTTGGCGAGGTCTGTTGCGCTCGCGGCTGTGAAGCTTCCCGAAATAACAGCGTTGCCGTCGGTGATAACGCTGTTGACCGTAGGAGCGGAGATCATCTGATCGTCCATCCAGATGGAAACGGTCTTTCCGTTGTACTCGGAAGTGATCTCGGCAAACTTTTTAGCGCCCTCCTCCGAAAGCTTAAGGTTAACAACATATTCGGGATTTTTTCCCTGCTCCTGCTGCATACCCGCGGTGGCGTCTGCCACCATCGAGCCGTCCATAAGAACTGTTTCGGCGGTTTCGCCTGTGGGAGTTTTCAATATGACATTTCCGTTTTTGTCAACCGTTTCCGTCTCATAGGATTTGCCGGGACGGAAGGTGAGCTTGGCGGTAGCCGAAATTTCGCTTATCGCCTCGTTAGCGTTGTAATCCTTTTCGTCTGATTTCCACGGGAAACGGACAATGATCTTGTCGTTTGCGGAATCGGCGTACAACTCATAATCCGTGATACCGGAAGATATCATACGTGTTTCGATAGTCGCCTTTGCGGCTTCTAACTCTGCTTTAGTGGCGTCGTAATCGTTTGCCGGTTTAAAGGTCGCGTTTACGCCGCCGCTGATGTCAATTCCCCATCGTATATCACTCAAGCCCTTGATTACCGTGATCTTGTTGTCGCCGTTATAATAGGCAATGCCGAACACCGCGGTAAACGAAAAGGCTAAAATGAGCAAAGCAACGATGAAGAACACAGGCTTTGGAACTCTTTTCATGCCTTAAAAAACCTCCGTAAAATTTTGTTGTAAGCAACAGAAAAAACCGCTTGAGCGGTTTTATTGCGCTTGATGATCTGAATATCACGCAAAAAAACTCTGCTATGCGTGCATACTTACAGACATAACAGAGTTATTATAAGTTTTTTTTACTAAAATGTCAATAGAATAGAGAATATTTGTATGTAA
>JBGUPW010000296.1:0-4776 GCA_045130495.1 Ruminococcus sp.
CCGCGTCCTTAGCATCCTCCTCGTTGCCTAACAGGGTGAGGCTGTAATAATAAAGATATCCGCTCACCATGTTGATAACATCTTCCATCGCCTTTTTGCTGCCGTTCTGCGCTTTGGCTGCCTGGCGTGAAAGCTTTGCGTTATCTATTTTGTATTTAGGCTGTTTGTTCATGTCGTTTCCCTCGCTTTCCTCACTTTTTGCCCTCTTCATTAAAAAGGACTCAAAAGGATGGAAAAGGTTTGATGTTTTTTGAAAAAATTTTAATATTTTTTAGATTTTATTAATAAATATTTGTATTAATACTATAATAACAGAAAGCAGCAGACTTGTCCATATATCAAAAGCTTATTTAGGCAATACCGCACAATTACGGTGTTCCCCAAAGCAAAAGCCCTCGGAGCAACAGCGCTCCGAGGGTATATCATAATTATATTAATTTTTCTGTTTCTATCCGGTGAAACCGTCGATCGTCCTACAGCCGTTCACAATGTCGTCAACACTGCAAGCTCTTCTTTTATTTCGCTTGCTCTGTGAATGTTTTGCCGGTCGTTTGCATGATATCTTCTTTAAGCTTTTCGATGTTCTTCTTTTTTACCCTGATCGGTATTTCCAAGGTCGATGTTTTCACACAAACATAATAAGTGCCGGACGTTTTTCTGAAATTTGCTCCGACCCTGTTTTCGATCGCAGTTATGCTTTTTGCGTCGATCAAATACACATTCGAGTCTGCTCTGTAAAACAAATAAGCGGAGTTGTATCTCAATTCTCCCTTTGCGTAGGGGCTCGGAGATATTGCCGAGAGTGTTTCTCCGATCTGTTCAACGTTGCCGAGCTTTTCTGCCGTTTTTATCAACTCATTGTATTCCGTATTGCGCATAAAGCTTTTTATCGAAGTGGTAAACAAAATAAAAAAGAAGAATCCGACCAATACAAATAAACAGATTTCCAGCCACAGGGGAATAGGGACTTTTGAGTTGATTATTCCGACAAAATATCCGGAACCGCTTTTAATGCTGTTAACAATGGAAAAAACGAATAAGGTGATGGCTAATAAGCTGACGAAAGCCCAGAACAGATTTCTTATTTTGAGCTTTAACCGGATCCTATTGAAAAATTCCATAATATCTCTCCCGTTTTGATTGATTATTTCTTTGATTATCGTACCACAATGAATTCAAACACGCAAGAGTTTTTATTCAAAAACAAAAAGCCGCCGAACTTTCGACAGCTTTTTTGACAGATCATGTTTTTTATTCGGGCTTTCTTCCGTTGCAGAAATAGAATATCGTCAGCAGGCCGGGGCCGCAGTGCGCGCCTATTACCACGCCGAGAGAAGTGATTTCGATTTTGCCCACCTGGGGGAACTCCTCGCGGATAGAGGAGCTGAGCAGCTCGGCGTCGTCAAGACAGTCGGCATGGAGGATGTGAATCTCTGCTCCGGTGCAGTCGGTTTCGTGCAGATCTCGGAGCACACAATCCGTAATGAGCTTTACAGCGGTTTTTCTGCCACGAACCTTTTTGGCTACATCAAGCGTGCCGAGGTCGGGAACGTAAAGCACGGGCTTGATATTCAAAATCGAGCCTAACAGAGCCGAAGCGTTTGATACGCGTCCGCCTGCTTTGAGATAGTTCAGGTCGTCAACGGTGAAGCGGTGGGCGATTTTAAGCTTGTTTTCCTCGCCCCAGGCGATGACCTCGTCAAAGCTCATCCCGTCTTCCATTCGTCTGACCATGTTCTGAACGAGCATACCGAGACCGCCAGAGATGCAAAGCGTGTCCATGATATACAGCTTCTGATCAGGAAATTCCTTGCGTACAAGCTCGGCGGCGCTCAGCGCGTTTTTGTAAGAAACAGACATCTTCTGAGACATATCGAGAAAGATAACGTCCTTGCCTGTTTTCAGGAGATCGCGGAAAAAGTCGCAGTACATAAATTCGTTTATCATTGAGGTTTTGAGGATATCGCCTTTCCGCATACCGGCGTAAACTGCGGCGCGGCTGTCTTCACGGCAGTCGTCCTCATACAAATCGTCGCCGACCGTGTAGGTGTAGGGAATAAAGGGAACGCTGTGTTCATCGAGCCAGTCCCGGGTCAGATCCGAGGTGGATGATGTCGCGATGATATAATTTGCCATTTTGCTCTCCTTATCCGAGTAATATAACTCTGTTTAAAAATTTATTTTGCCCTTTTCGCTCCGGCGCATTAATTGTATAGGCAATACCGCATAATTACGGTTGCGGATTGCGAAGTGAGATTTTTCGTCAGATTGCAGAAATGAATTGAGGTAAGGTTGGCGCCTTGGCGAATTTTTTTGACAATCTGACGGAACAAGATTAAAGCAAGGCGTGCGCCGCGAATTGTGCGGTGTTGCTTTTATTTTGAGTTTAACATAAACTCGGGTTTAAGTCAATACAAACGGGGATAATTGTTAAGGCAATACCCCATAATTCCGGTGTGCGAATCGCGAAGAAAGATTTTTCGTCAGAGTGTACAAATAAATTGAGGTAAGGCCGGCGCTTTGCCGAGATTTTTTGGACAGTCTGACGGAATAAGATCAAAGCAAGGCGTGCGCCGCGAATTGTGCGGTGTTGCCTTTATTATCGCGGCAGGTGGGAGTCGGGCACGTCCGCATTGTGAATATAAAAAACGTAAAATTTTGTGATATTTAGTGAAAATTTGTGAATCCGCTATTGACAAACGCGGCTTTCGGGTGTAAACTGATATAATATATTTTAACTGCTTACAGCATTTTGGGTTGGATAATAAGACTCCGGGGGAGGGAGCCTATAATATAAAAAGTTCTAAAGGGAACCTTTAAAAATTCCCTGAATAATGAGGTGAGGAAATGGAATTGAGAAAGGTAACAACCGAGAGTATTCTTGAAAACGCGCATAATGCTCTGAAAAAGATAAACAGCTCCGACTATACGGCGGTGGAGAATATCTGCGCTTGCATTGTCAAGCTGAAATACCGCTGCGAGGATCGCGGATACAGGGCGATCATTGGCAGGGAAGAATTATTTGACTTTATTGAGGATATTATCAGGAGAGTCAAAAGCAAGGAGTATGTGATTGTCGTTACCGTATCGCGCAACACGTCGGTAGACAAGCTTAAAGAGCTGCGCAGGCTGTGCGACAACGCGGTAGATTCCATCATAAATCTTAACGATTCGCTGAACGGAGCCGTGATGATCGAAGCCGTGAGAATAAAGCAGAGCTTAGCAAAGGAGTACGCGATCGACTTCGCTGCAACGCTGCTGCATTAAACCCGACAATTCAACTAACGCTTATACATAAGCCCCGGTGGATCACTGCTGTTCCTCCGGGGCTTTTGTTAAAACTTGTTGACGATATAATTTACATATAGTACAATAGAACCGATAATAATTTTTATTTAATTACACCAACGAAAGGTCTGAGGCTTATGAAATTTATCCACTTATCCGACTTGCACATCGGAAAGCGAGTAAACGAGTTTTCCATGTGTGAAGATCAGGAATATATCCTGTGGCAGATCTTGCAAATCATCGACGACGAAGCGCCCGATGTGGTGATAATCGCGGGCGACGTTTACGACAAATCCATTCCATCCACCGAGGCGGTAGAGCTGCTCGACAGCTTTTTGTACAGGCTCTCAAAGCGGAGCACTGAGGTGTTTATCATCAGCGGAAACCACGATTCACCCGAAAGGCTCTCGTTCGGCTCGCGGCTGATCGACGGAAGCGGTATCCACATCGCGCCGGTTTACGGCGGAGAGATAAAGCCTTTTACCGTCAAAGGAGTTAATATATACCTTCTGCCGTTCATAAAGCCCGCCCATGTCCGCCGCTTCTTTGAGAACGAAACGATCGAAAGCTATACCGACGCAATGCGCGTCGCCGTTGAGCAAATGGGCGTGGATGAAGCCCGATGCAATATTCTCGTGACCCATCAGTTTGTTACTGGTTCCTCGATAACCGACTCCGAGGATATTTCCGTCGGCGGCGCCGATAATGTTGACGCGTCTGTTTTTGAGCCGTTTGATTATGTGGCTCTGGGGCACCTTCACCGCCCGCAGAACTGCGGAAGCGAAAAAATACGTTATTGCGGCACGCCGCTCAAATATTCTTTTTCGGAGGCAAAAGACAGGAAATCCGTCACCGTTGGTGAGCTCGATTATGAAAAGCGGCTGACGGTAAGAACCGTTGACCTGACGCCGCGCCGCGACATGGTTGAGCTGAGGGGAACGTATAACGAGCTGATTTCAAAGAGCTTCTACGACGGCACCTCATACAGAGAGGACTACATTCACATCACGCTCACCGACGAGGACGATATCCCCGACGCAGTGAGCAAGCTGAGAATCGTCTATAAAAATCTGATGAAGCTTGACTACGACAACAGGCGCACCCGGGCGAGGGGTCAGTCGGAAGCGGTTGCCGCCGATGTTGAAACCAAAACTCCGCTCGAACTGTTCGACGATTTGTTTGCTCTGCAAAATAATCAGCCGATGAACGAACAGGAACGCGGGTATATGAGTCAGCTTATCGAAAGTGTTTGGGAGGGAGAAGCATGAGACCTGTAAAACTGACGATTTCAGCCTTCGGACCGTATGCGGGCGAAACGGTCGTCGATTTTGAGAAGCTCGGCACAAACGGGATCTATCTTATCACGGGCGATACGGGCGCCGGAAAAACCACTCTTTTCGACGCCATCGTGTTTGCGCTCTACGGAAAAACCACCGACAAGGATCGCGAGGCAAAAATGCTGCGCTCCAAATACGCCGACCCGCGAAC
>JBGUPW010000297.1:0-2934 GCA_045130495.1 Ruminococcus sp.
CTCAAGGAGTCCATCGGCATCAAGCCCACGATCCGCGACTACGTGGAGGACGAGAACGCCTTCCTCTCCACCCTCGACGCGATGGTGGAGCAGGCCTTCGACGACCAGTGCACCGGCGCCAACCCCCGCTACCCGCTCATGAGCGAGATCAAGCAGATGTATCTCAACGCCTACTACGGCAACAACAAAAACACGGTCGGCTGAGCCGCGAGCGTGACGCTCGACCCAATCCGCGCTCCTAACGCAACATAAAAAACCTTCCTTTAGCACACGCGCTAAAATGCGCCGTTGAAGGAAGGTTTTTATTATATGGTTTCATTAATAGGCGCCACGGATGGAACGTCACGTTCCCGCTGTTGAAGGAAGGCTTTTTTTATATCAAGTTATTAATAGGCACCACGGGTACAGCTTCAAGCTGCCACGTGTCGGCGTAAGGTATTTGTCTGTGATTTCAGATTTCGTCCTCGTCTTTTCTGTCGAGCAGGCATTCGACCAAAACAGCCTTCTGAGCGTGGAGGCGGTTTTCAGCTTCCTCGAAGATCTCGTCGGCGTGAGCCTCAAAGACCTCGGCGGTGATCTCCTCTCCGCGGTGGGCGGGCAGGCAGTGGAGCACCATGCAGTCCTCGTTTGTGACAGACATAAGCGCGTCGTTCACCTGATAAACGCCGGCGAACACAGCCTCGCGCGCTTTCTTTTCCTCTTCCTGACCCATTGAAGCCCAAACATCGGTGTAAATCACGTCGGCGTTCATAGCGGCTTCCTCGGGATCGTTCACGATTTGGAACCTGTCGCCGAACTGCTTGCCGAATTCCATGATGTGCTCGGGCGGATAGTAACCCTCGGGGCAGGCTGCCATGAAGGTCATTCCCGTGCGCAGAGCGCCGACCGCGAGCGAGTTGAGCATATTGTTGCCGTCGCCGATAAAGCACATCTTGAGTCCTTCAAGCTTGCCCTTGAACTCGCGGATAGTCATAAGGTCGGCGAGCACCTGGCAGGGGTGGCAATAATCCGTAAGCCCGTTGATGATCGGGATAGAGCCGTATTCGGCGAGAGCCTCGACCTCGCTCTGGGCAAAGGTGCGGATCATAATAGCGTCCACAAAGCGCGACAGCACGCGCGCGGTGTCCTGAACAGGCTCTCCCCTGCCGATTTGCAGGTCGTTAGAGCTGAGGAAAAGCGGATATCCGCCGAGCTGGGTCATGCCGACCTCAAAGGATACGCGGGTACGGGTGCTCGATTTTTCAAAAATCATTCCGAGCGTCTTTCCGCTGAGCAGCTTGTGCTCGATGCCGTGCTTCTGCTCGTATTTAAGCTGGTCGGCAAGATTCAGAGTGCGGGTTATCTCCTCGGCTGACCAGTCTTCAAGCTTTAATAAATGCTTCATTATTCATTCTCCTTTAATGTTTTTTCAAGTATCGCTACCGCTTCGTCCAGCTCTTCCTCCGTGATCGTAAGGGGAGGCAGCATTCTGAGCAGATCCTTCGCGGTTATAATCAAAAGTCCGTTTTGCACACATTTTACGGCTATGGCGTGAGCGTCGCCGTCGATCTCGATCCCGACCATCAAGCCGAGTCTGCGGACGTTCTTCACACCGCCGAGCTTCAGGAGCTTTTCTTCAAGATACGCTCCCTTTTCCTCAACAGCTTCAAGAAATTTCTCGTCCGAGATTTTGTCGAGCACGTAATTCGCACCCGCGCAGACAACCGGATTAGCGCCAAAGGTGGTGCCGTGGGTCGAAGGTGACATAACATCTTTAAGCTTTTCGCCGCACAGACAAACGCCTATCGGAAGTCCGCCGCCGAGACCCTTTGCAGCGGTCATCAGGTCGGGCTTGATGTCGTAGTGCTGACAGGCAAACAGCTTGCCTGTTCTGCCCGCGCCTGTCTGAACCTCGTCGATAATCAGCAGAATATCATTGTCGATGCATATTTTGGCTATGCTTTTAACATAATCTGCGTCGAGTATGTTTACGCCGCCCTCGCCCTGAACCACCTCAAGCATTACGGCGCAGGTTTTTTCGTCAACGTGGTTCTTGAAATCGTCGAGATCGTTCGGCTCGGCATACTTAAAGCCCCCGGTAAAAGGGAAAAAATAGTTGTGGAAAACATCCTGACCCGTCGCCGCAAGAGTAGTCACGGTTCTGCCGTGGAACGAGTTTTTGAGCGTTATTATCTCGTTGCGCTCGGCTCCGTATTTGTCAAAGCTGTATTTTCGGGCGACCTTTATGGCGCACTCGTTTGCCTCGGCTCCGCTGTTTCCGAAGCAGACCTTCGCCATGCCTGTCAAAGCGCAGAGCTTTTCGGCTAAATCGGCAGCCTGAGCGCTGTAAAAATAGTTTGACATATGCTGAATTGTGCCTGCCTGAGCGGTAACAGCCTGAACCCAGCCCTCGTCACAGTATCCCAAGGAGTTGACGCCGATGCCCGAGCTGACGTCGATGTAACGCTTGCCGTCCTCGTCATAGGCGTAAACGCCCTTGCCGCTTTTGAGCGCGACGTCATACCTGCCGTAGGTGTGCATTATATATTTTAAATCTTTTTCTTTGGTGTTCATAATTTACCCCTCTTGTTATATTCAAAGACTGAAATCGAATATATCGTCGCGTCTCACAAATCCCAAATCACTCCAGAATTTTTGCCCCGCCTCGTTGTCGCGGTAGCAGAAGATGTGGGTTTTTTCTATGCCCTCCGAGCGGATATTTTCGATCGCCTTTTCCGCGAGAGCGTGACCTATGCGGCGGCGGCGATATTCGGGGAGCACCGCCATATGGTGAATGAAGCCGCGTCTGCCGTCGTGACCCGCGAGCACCGTACCGATTATTTTTCCGTCGGATACCGCGACCTGAGAAAGCCCTTTGTTTCGTTCAAGATACCTCGCGATCTGCTCCCTTTCGTCGGCGGAGGACAGGGCGCGCTTTGAGGTGATCTGCCACAT
>JBGUPW010000298.1:0-14872 GCA_045130495.1 Ruminococcus sp.
ATTGTTTTGAATGGGTGTGATCCCTATGGGTGAGCATTACAAAAGCATTTTTCTGTCTGTAATTATTATCTGACAAATTCTGATTTAGCGACCGGACGGTAATACAAATAAAGAACAGCTACTTGATATTTGTTTGCTTTTATGCTATAATGCAATTTAGTTAATTGAATAGTTGTCATCGGAGGATAGAGCATCGCAATGCTACGGGTTAGCAATAACCCTAATCAGAAGAAGATGTCGAGTGCGCTCGGTTATTCATACAGAATAACCGGGCGCTTTTTATTAACAGAGAAGACTTGTTGTAATCTGACAAACAGGAGGCTAACAATATGGAAAATTCAAGAGTAAAAAATGCTTGGAAGTATGTTATTCCCGCAATGCTGAGCCACATTTGCTTTTCATTGTTTTCAATCGTAGACGGTGTTTTTATCGGCAACAGTATAGGCACAAACGCTCTTGGGGCGATCGGTCTTGTTATGCCGTTTGTAAATGCAATCGTTGCAATAATGATGTTAATCAATGTCGGCAGCGCAACTATATTTGCTGTTCAAGTGGGCAAGGAGGACACAGAGAAGACTTGATTTTACCAATATGCTGGCGCACGATATCAAAACGCCTGTTTTTGTCATCAGCGGATACGCTTACAGCCTTAAGGAAGATATTGATATATCCGAGCGAAATTTTTATCTTGACAACATCATTGAGGAAGCGGATGAAATCACGATCTTGTGCAAAAAATGCTCAATTTCAGCAAGCTCGATTCCTATTCGATGAAGCTCAATAAAACGGAATTTGATTTGTTTAAGGCTGTTCAAAAGACAGCCGAAAAATATACCCTGTCTGAGAACAAAACCATTGCTCTCACGCAAAGCGGCGACAATATGATATGAGCGGACAGAGAATTGATGGAAACCGTTATTCAAAATCTGATCGACAACGCGGTAAAGTATTCTCTGCCGGATACCGAAATAATGATAGATGTAAACGGTAAAACACTTTCCGTCAGCAATCAAACGGAACCACTCACAAAATCCGAGCTCAAACAGATGTGGCAGCCTTATTTTCGCAAGGACAAAAGCCGAAGTCAAAAGGGAAACGGCTTGGGCTTGTCGATCGTTAAATCAATTTTGGACTTGCACGAAGCTAAGTACAGTGTTGAAATGACTGGAAACATTTTGGCGATTACAGTTAAGCCTGAGACATCGCAGAAAAAACGGAGTGACGTACAGTCAGTTGATGAAGGCGGCAGGTTACAGCAGCGCGAACGATAGAATAGAACAGGAAATCCGCGAGAGTACAGAGGCAGTAGTTGCAGCGATATCCGAATTCTATCCTAAAGAAAAGCAGAAAGTGAATATCCGACCCGAACAGCCGCACCACGAAAGTGCTTGAGCTGAGGTGTTTAAGGAGTTTCTGTATATTTTTGTTTGAGATAAAAAATCAAGAAAATATAATTTTAAGCGGACGAAGATAAGATTGATCATCTTCGTCCGTTTTCTTTTATGTGTTTTTCACTTGACAAGTTATGTATTATCCGTTATATTAAGTAAGTAAAGTATGAAAAAACATACTTTTGAAAGGAGCGTTTTTTATGGCAAGACCTGAAGGCAAGTACGCGTGGACGGTTACCGTCGGCACAAAAGGACAGATTGTTCTTCCAAAGGAAGCGAGAGATGTTTTTGACATCAAACCCGGTGATACCTTGATTATTTTAGGTGACAAGGATCAGGGAATGGCGATACCGCCCAAAAATCAATTTTCCGATTTCTTCGGAAAAATTTTCGGCAAATAATTAAGGAGTGAAATGTTATGCCAAGTATATTAGGTATTCCGCTTATCGGATTTGTTCAAATGGTTCTCGGAACCGGGATTATAGTTTTTTTATTGATCAAATTCCTGACCCGTCCCAAAAAGAACAAAAAGGACGAGTATATCATCAATGACGTTCACGTCATCGTCGGTGACGGAACAAAGCAGGAGCATCAGAACGTCTATATCAAAAACGGCTTGATCACGGAAATCTCCGCGCAGCCCATCCAAAAGAAAAACGTGCAGATGATTGACGGCGCGGGCAAAACACTGATGCCCGGTCTGATTGACAGCCATATTCATATTCAGGGCGGCTTTTCCTGTCACAATGAAGATGAAAGCGACGTTTTTCTGGGCGAAAAAATGCCGCAGATTTTCAATGAGAATGTGCTGCCGTATGGCATAACAACTATTAAGGATTTAGACGCGCCGAAGCATTTTATCTATAAGCTCCGTGATAAAATCAGATCGGGAGAAATTCAGGGTCCCGAGTTATTGATAGTAGGTCCGAACTTTACGGCTCCCGACGGGCATCCTGCCAATACGCTCGGCTCCAACAGCGAATGGGCAAGGTCTGAGATGGCGATTGAGGTCAATACTCCCGAGCAGGTTTCCGCGGGAATTAAAGAGCTCAAAGAAGCGGGTGTTGATTTTTTGAAATTCACCTATCAAGGCGGCGACTACTGGTATTTTGATAATAAGCTGACAATCCAGAAGATAGACAAGGAGTTAATGAAGCAGATTATCCGCGAGGGTAAGGAAAACGGACTGAACTCTACCGCTCACGTTTTTTATTATGACGACGTAAAGGAACTGCTTGAAGCGGGCATATACGGCATAGAACACGGCATTCTTGACAGAGATATTGAACCCGACGACCCGATCATCACTCTTTGGAAAAAATCGGGCGCGCACTTTGTTCCGACCGTCAACGCCATGACATATGAGAAAGACCCGACAAGAATGGAGCACAGCATACACAATCTCAAGGTGCTGTACGACGCGGGAATTCCGATTGCTATGGGTACAGACAATATGCTTGAGCAGATGTCGGGCGAGGTCGAGCACAAGGAGCTTGCTTACTATGTCGAAGCAGGACTGACGCCAATGCAGGCTATCGTGCTTGCCACCAAAAACGGCGCGGAACATTTAGGCATTGCCGACAGAAAAGGACAGATAAAGGCAGGTATGGAAGCGGATTTGATTCTGCTTGATAAGAACCCTGCCGAGAACATCTCTAACATTCAGTTTATCGACAGAGTGTTCTTAAAAGGTAAGGTTGTATATTCTCAGAAGCCGATTCAGTCCTTTGATATACCCGACTACACATATCCCGAGGGATTACTATCTGCCGAGTATGTAAGCACAGACGGCAAACAGCGTCGTGTTATCAATTATGACCGTTACGAGAGCGAGCAAGTTATTACCCAAATCACTTTTAAGGACGGTAAAAAATGGGCGGAGGAAGAATTCACGGTTGACCGCAGCCTTTCGGCAACAAAATGGGTATATAACCGTCCGTCAGACAATACCGAAATCAATGCGGTTAAGGAAAACGGCGTAATAAAGTTGAGCGGCAGCTTCAAAGGCAAACCGCAGGACAAGAGCTTCCAGATTGGCGAAGGCTTATGGTATCAGATGATGGATATGTGCTTCCCTGCTTTTGCTAATTCAAAGCTTGACGAGATCCTGTTCTATCCGATTGGCACAGGTGATAACCGCGGCGCTATGTCGCTCGGTGAATTTGCCGCCAAGAAAATCGGCACGGAGAACGTGAGCATTGACGGCAAAACCTACTCTTGCGTCAAAATCAGCATGGTGCTCACCATGTTCTCGTGGGCATGGACGGGGCTTTTCTGGGTCGATACCGCAACCGGGCAGTTAGTTCAAAGCGGTGTAAAAAAAGGAAATAAAGAAAAACCGGAATGGCAGTTAAAGGAATTGACCTATAAATAATAATATCACGCCGCCTGAGGGAATCAAAAAGCCGCTGTTTTATCTTGTGCTCGGCGCGGTAATTGCTGTCATATATGTTCTTACTATGGTGATGATGTGGCTGCAAAAGGTTCAGCAATCCAAAAAGCTCACCGAACAGCTTCAAAATCTTCAGAATAATTTGGCAAAGAAAATATTAATCAATAAAAGAAATCGCCGTCAAGCAGGAGATTATCCCGCTTGGCGGCTGAATTCTTTTCAGTTGTTCACAGAATCTGATTTGACTTTGTTGTTAAACTCCTGAATTCTTTTCTTCATAGCGAAATACTGGCTGAACCAGATGAAGAAATAAATAAAGAAGAAGATAGCAATGTAGCCCGCAATACCCCAAAAGTTATGCGGCATCCAGTACATACAATAAGCGATCGGCAACATTGATACGGAGATGATAAGGCAGTGAATAACCGTCTGCTTCAAAAGACTCCAGTTTTCCATATCCCAGATAACCGATGCTCCGCCGAACGCTGCTCCATATATCAGAGAGCATACTGTCTGAATAACGACGGCGTTCAGCTCATTGCCGCAAAGAGCAGTCAGCTTCGGCATAACGGGATAATACTCTCCCTTGTTAATGATAACCGAAATGATAAGTGTGATGATAAAGCTGATACTTAAACCGATGGGCGCACCAATCAGGCTGCGCAAAATTACTTTCTTTTTCATAGTTTACCTCCTATAAACCTAAAACTTGTTTGATTTTTGATACATAGCGTCTTGAAACATATGTTGACGTACCGTCGGATAGCGTAACGCAAATCGTACCCGATAAACTCAAATCGAAGTTGCGTACCTTTTTCAGATTGATGATCTCCGAGTTGGAAATACGCACAAAGCTGTGCCTGGTCAGTTTTTCTTCAAGCTCGTATAATCTTTGTCTGAGGATATATTCTTTTTTGCTGGCCGAGGCAAAGGTCTTGCCGCCCGCCGCGTAGATACGGATAATGTCCTCAGGTGATAAGATTTCCGCCAAATCATTGTAAAAGCCCGTGATAACCTCAGGCGTTTTAGATGAAAGCGTATTGAGTATGTCGTTGATTTCATTATTTACCTTATCGGTAATGATAATCACTCTCGGCTCAATACAGCTGTCGTCGATTTTGATTTCTACCTGCATTGTTTTTTCCTCCTTTGTTGACAACAGTATATCACGCTTGGAGAATCAAATCCACCGTTTTACGATAAGTGGTCGGTTTTGGGAGATAAGTGGTTATATTCAAAATAATATAGCCGCCAAGCAGGAAAATATCCTACTTGGCGGCGTTGCCGGTTTAAAAACTATCTTTCATACCAATAGCGGCAGATCTCTTTTTGCTCGCCTTGGTAATTATCAATACCCTTGAATTCCAAAATAAAGCCGCATTTTTCCATTACCTTTTGCGAAGCGATGTTGTCGGCAAGGCAGATTCCCGCCATTTTTGTAACACCGATTCTTTCCATAATGACAGGCAGAAAAGCACTTACGGCTTCTGTAGCGTAACCGTGCTTTGTATATTTAGCGCCGATATGATAACCGATCTCCCATATGCCGCCATCAAGCGGAACAGCCTGCACATAACCTATGTTGGTTTTATCCTTACGCAACACGGGATATACAAACGGCCCCTCGCAGCCGCCGTACCGCGACATAAGAAATTCAATTGTTTCCGAAGCGTCCTCGACGGTTTCAAAAACCTCGTCGGGAACAAAACGGCGGTTATCCTCGTCAAGTGAGTTTTCTTGAACCGCCTGCGCCATATCCGGCGTAAATTCTGTAATCATCAATCTATCTGTTTCTATTTTGAACATAGTGTTATCCTTTCATTTAATAGTGTACATACATTCTTGACGGCTCGGGATCACTGCCTTGAATCATACAAAAGAATTCCCAGCCGTATCGCTCATAAAAGCCGATGTGGTCGGTCACGAGATAAACCGGCGAAATTCCCTTTGACCGCAAATTCTCCACCGCCAAATCCAAGAGCTTTCCTGCGATCCCCTGCTTTCGGTATTCGCTTTCCGTATAGACGGCGCAAACGTTCGGAAATAAATCCTTTCTCTCGTGAAAATCATTTTGAATAACGCCCAAACCGCCGATGATTTGATCTCCGTCAAGGCATAGGTACCAGCCATATTCGGTATTACCGCTTAGATAATCCTCCATACATTCGAGATAAGCGGTAACAGGTACGTTCCATTTTTCACAAAACCACTTGGCGGCTGTATCCTTTAATTCCGGACGCTCACGAAGCGTGATGTATTGATATTTATCCATTGTAAACACCCTTTCGATTTACTGACATCATCATATCAAGCATTCCGCTGTAAATCAACCTTGAAAACCATTATAAAAAAGAATGAGCCTGCACTAAGCAGACTCACAAATTTTCATTTCACGAATAATGCGCTGAATGGATTTATCGGAAAGGTAATACCGACTTGCCAATACCGAAACTGTCTCGCCGTCAAGGTATTCCCGATAAATCAAAGCGTTTCGTCGGCGCAACTCTTTTTTAACGCCTGTTTTCGCTCCCCAATCGACGCGGGAGCCGTCCTTCTTGGGAATATAAATATTTTCCCCGTCAATGTATTGCTGAATGATTTTAATAATGTTCTGCGGCAGCACATCGTCTGCCTTGATATAGCTCATTGTTGCCTCCTAAAAATTGAAATGCTTTAGGGTAAGCAATGGCTATAAAATATTCAAACGATACCGAATAGCCAGTGCTTATTCGGCAATAACATATCTTTTCAAAACGCAGCCCTCCTGTCTGTCGTATTATAGCGTATTCTTTGTATTTTGTCAATTTCAAGAAAAAGCCGCCAAGCGGGATTAACTCGCTTGGCGGCTGAAATTTTTTATACGCAAGTCAGTGCTTTTAGTTAAAAAACAGAGTCTTTAAAATCCGTGACCTCGTTTATCCATTTGTGCGGCTCAAAGCAGGCGAGCTGTGCGTGCGCGTAGTTTTTGTAGCATCTGATCTTTGTCTGAGGATTCATTTTTTTCAGCTTTTTGGCTGCTTTTTCGGAAATGGATTCATTCCCCTTTGTGCCGTGCATAAACAAAATTTTCATATCAGGGCTGTATGATACAAAATCAAAGCCCTTACAAACACTTCCAATCATATTGCGGATAGATTCATCAGTCATATTGTCGGCTATCTTTAGATAGGAATCAAGGTGTTTTTCAGGGAGAAAAGTCTTTTTGAAGCTTTTGATGATTTTAGGCTCTCTTTTTTTGGAACGGCGGATGATGCTGAGATAAGTGCTTTGCATTATCCTTGCGGCTATTCCCGGTACTTTTATCAGCGGAGCGCCGTCAAGAACAAGTGTTTCTATTTCTATGCTGCCTTTGGCTGCCAGCTTTGCAGCGATCAGACCGCCCATGGAAAGACCGCAGACCATAGAAACCTTTCCTCCATGATTTCCGATGATATGTTCTTCGATCAGCAAAACTTCCTTATCAACAGACTCAAAAACAGACTGTTCTTCTTCTGTGTGTGCGTCAAGAGCAGGCACTATAACACAGGATTCTTTAGAAAATTGCCTGATCGCATCCTCCCATATCTGCCACGGTGTGAGAACTCCGTGTATAAACAGTATAGATTGGTTATTATCATCCCCGAATGTATGAAAAATCATATTGCTTGATCTCCGTCTTATATCGCATATGTTTTATCGCCGTTTTGATAAGCCCCGTAAATCTTTTCCAGCTCTGCAACCGCATCTTCTTTTGTAGGATAGCTGTTTAAAACATCCGAATGGTGGTGGACATAGCCGATTAGCGCAAATTTTTTATCCTTTCCGTTTCCGTAATTGCGTTGAACAGTCAGGCGGTTGTACTCAGCGCATATTGTTTTGTCGTTTGATAAAATAACCATTGTCATTTTCCTTTCCAATACTTTTGGATTATAAGATATAAAAATAATGATCAGTAACACGAAAAAAGGTATTAGATACAGGTAATACAAAAAGACACACCCTTTTTATTCATAGATTTCACTTTCTTTTTGTAATTGCTTCAAGTGACGGTGCGCTTTGGCGGTCAGCACGTTAACATAGATACACATGGCAATATATATTGCAACGAATAACATAAACAATACACCAAATACAGTTAAACCAACCGAAGCCTCGGGAGCGGTCATCCTTGCCCAAAGGATAAGCGCACAATCCAAAATAAGTAAAATGGACAATATGATAAAAACAATGCTGAGAGTTCGAAAACGATGATATATTCTTTCTGCGCTGTCAATTTTTTCAGGTGCTTCACAAACAAATTCAGGCGAAACATCTGTCTTTCTGCCGGTGAGATACAGCAGATCACCGAAACCGTCCATCGTATGCGGTATGGCTTGGTAGCCGCACTGAGCGGCAAAAGAGGATATTTCCAAAATCTTTTCCTTTGCTGTGGCGTGAAGTATGGTAAAATACTCGTCCGGCTTGGATTTTTCAAATGAAAAAATAACTCCGCCCTTGATATAGATGAGCTTCCAGCCTTCTCTGTTCATCTTATTGATATACGCAAGCTCCTTATCGAGCGAAAAAAACAGTTTAAATTTTGAGATGTGTGAATTATCCATCGTATTAACCCTCCAATAATTCTTCTCCGTTTTTTACAAGCTCCTTTAGTCTTGTAAGCTCCGCGCTTAATACGCTTCTTCCGTCATCTGTGATGATATATTCCTTTTTGGACGGATCGCTTTTGTATTCCGCAATAAAGCCCTTTGAGAGCAGGGTGTTGATCGCTCCGTAGAGTGTACCCGCGCCTATATTCACCCTGTCATTTGTCAGCTTTTTCACGTTCTGCATAATACCGTAGCCGTGCATAGGCGTAAGCAGTGACAGCAGAATATAATATACAGGCTCGGTCAGTGCGTTATGCTTTGACATAAGTTCACCTCTGTTATCGTTCTCCGATATATTATTTGCTGTTATATCGTTATCCGATATATCGGACGTTGTAATAACTATATCACCTTCCGATATATTTGTCAAGAGCTTTTTGAAATAAATCAAAATCACCGCCAAGCAGGAGATTATCCCGCTTGGCGGCTGTCATTATAATTCCTAATTAGAATTTTATTCCGATTCCCAGAATAAATCGTCTAAGCTTTTTCCGAGTGTACGGCAAATAGCGATACATAGCTTGATAGTTGGGTTATAATCCCCTTTTTCAATCGCGTTGATTGTTTGCCGACTCACACCTACTTTTTCGGCAAGCTGCTGCTGAGAAAGGTCAAGCGCGGCACGGGCGCTTTTTAGTTTCAGGTTTTTCATTTACTTCTCCGTTCCGCGTTTTTCCAAAATAATTTTAATAACTGCGAGGATTCCCAAAGCAATAAAACAGACCGAAGAAACCAAATACAATACGAGAACGGTCAGCTCACCGTTATCAAAAAGCACTTCTCCCTTACTTAATCTCATCATCAAATAAATAAAATAAAGTAGTCCAAACCCAAAAAAGAATAAGACGGAATGAAGATTTCGTTTCGGCGAATCGGAAAAATATGCATCCTTTATCATACATACAGCGATAAACAGCACAAATGATAAGATGATTCCGAGAAACATTTGTATAGAGGTATCCGCCCATTTGACATCAAAAATTCGCAACAATCCGCAGGTGAAGCAATACACAATCAAAAAGAAAAACGCACCTTTGTAAGCGGCATTTCTAGCCAAAAGCTGGCGTTCATCATAATTTGCTTTCTTGTTTCTAAACAAGCGGGCAATTGCGACAAACAAAACCACAACAACCGCAATAATAATCGGGAACAGAACATTGTCTAACATAATAAAAACTCCTCTCAGGTGATTTTGACAACTATCATTACAAGCATATTGTATCATATCATTATCATTATGTCAAGTATATTTTACAAATCATCGTAGATATTTTTACTTGCAGAATCCACAAAAAGCCGCCAAGCAGGAGGTTATCCTACTTGGCGGCTGTGCTTATCAGGTGTAAAGTAGCTCTACATTTACAATCTCCGTCGCACGGTTGCGAATATTATTCATTCTCGCAACCCACAACATTTGATTATTCGCTTTATTCGATAAAAAATTATCCCCTCACCCTTAATGCAAAAAAAAGCAAGGGAAATATGACCATACGAGAAAAATGTCTTTCAAAAAATTTTGTCCCTTCACCTATACCCAATGGGAGAGGTCGAATTTTAAGTCTGTTTGAAAGACTTTTTTGCAAAAAAATAACGCCTGCCGAAAAGCAGACGTAAAATCATCATATTTAAAGGTTGATAAGACAATTCAAATATGATAAAATAAAGAAATAAACTGACAAGAAGTGACACGGATGGACAATCATACTCCGGAGCAACGTCGCCGTAATATGAAGGCGGTAAAAAATAAAGGTTCCAAAATCGAAACGATGTTACAAAAAGAATTGTGGCACAGAGGTTTACGATACAGAAAAAATGCTAAGACGGTTTACGGAAAACCGGATATAGCATTTATCGGAAAGAGAATTGCAGTATTCTGTGACAGTGAGTTCTTTCACGGATATGATTGGAAAACAAAAACAAAGAAATAAAATCCAACCGTGATTTTTGGATACCTAAAATCGAAAAGAATATGCAACGTGATCGGGAAGTAACCAATTGATTTACTGTCGAAAGATGAACAGAGTTGCTTTTTTGGTGTAATGAAAGGCGGCATAGATATGGCTGTAAAGTATTGGACAAGAAATGAAGAAATAATTGTTTTTAATCTATATTGTAAAATACCATTTCAAAAATCATCAAAAAGCCATCCTGATGTTATACGGATTGCTAAACTAATTGGACGAACACCCAGCTCTGTAAATATGAAGATTGGCAACTTTGGCAGCTTTGATGATACACTAAAAGCACAAGGAATCGTCGGACTAACAAATGCAAGTCGGCTTGATAAAGAAATATGGGATGAGTTTAACGGTCAATGGGACAAATTGGCATATGAGAGCGAAAAACTAATCGCACAGCTACAATCAAAAACTCTTGATAGTATAATTGATGAAGGTCAACTTCCGTTAGGTGCGGAACGAACTGCAACAGTAAAGCAACGTGTGAATCAGTCCTTTTTTAGAAGTACTGTTTTATCCTCTTATTCTTCAACTTGTTGTATCACAGGTTTGAATGTCGCATCGTTACTGATAGCAAGTCATATTAAACCGTGGAAAAAAAGCGACGAATCTGAAAAAACTAACCCGTGTAACGGATTGTGTCTAAATGCGCTACACGATAAAGCATTTGATAAAGGCTTTATGACCATAAATGCTGACAACTACACCGTTATTATTTCAAATAGAATTACTGATATTTACAATGGAGAAACCGTTTCTAAATTCTTCGATTATTACAATGGTAAACAAATGATTCTCCCTGAAAAATTTGCACCAAAAAAAGTATTTTTAGAGTATCACAATGACGTGATCTTTCAAGGTTACACCTTATGAGTGCTTGGCGTTAATGGGATTTCCGGAAGAATTTAAAATTGCCAATATACCACTGAAAAGCGCATACAAACAAATCGGCAATTCCGTTTGCGTACCAATCATTAAAAAGACAGCGAAACAGATTTATTGAAGAATCCATCCAAGAAGAAATGGAGCTTACAGACGGAGTAGCCGCTATAAAAGAATTTGAGTCTTTATCGGAGGACAAATAATGGGTACCAGCAGTATTGGCAGAATTATTTCTATTGATACCTATAAAATAATAGCGGAATTATGTCTAATAGAAATGGAGCATAAGGAGGTATTAAAAATGAAACAGATAAATACAGGTATCAAAAACCTGAGAGCATTAATTGTTCCAATGGCAGCCATGGCAGAAACCTCCGGACCTTCCTCACGGTGCAGGTTATTGGCAGAAGGTTTCAGGAATGTTGGGATCAAAACTGCAGTCTGCATGGCAAAAGATCCAAATTATAAAGAGATATCCGATATACCAAATTATTATCTTGATGTTCCGATGCCTTTCGGACTGCCTGAGTTTATTGCATCGCGGACTTTTCCTGTCGCTCAAAAGTTGGGGATCGTTTCAAAAAAGGCAGTAAACAGCTTTGACCAGGTTCTTTATTTTACCGGGAATCTTGACTACCGCTATTTAACAAAAAGCGTTGCTTCAATTCGGAAAGCCATACGGGAATATAAACCTGATTTTATATATTCAGAATTCAATATTTCTGCCATCATAGCCGCCAAAAAAGAGAACCTCCCGCTTTATGCTACTGTCAGTTACCCTACACAGCATGAATTTTCACATAAAACCTCTCTTGCAAAAGGACTAAACAAATTGTTAAGTGATTTGCACCTTCGGAATGTTGATTCGGCACTCAAGTTATTTGACTGGCCGGAACAAAAATTCTGTCCAAGCATCCGAGAACTTGAACCTATTGAAAAGCCGGATGTATACTATTGCGGTTCTTTTAAATCTGTCAAAAAAATGGACTTTAATAGAGATAAGATCGTTGTCTATATGGGAAACGGTACTGTATCAGCTTCAAAGATGCTGAAGGTTATATGCAAAGCTTTTAGTAACAGTTCATACGAAGTTTTCATTGCTTCCTCCTATCTGAAAGAAAAAACTAATGACAACATTCACATTGCACACCGATGGGATTTTAATACATTACTTGATGAATCGGTTTTATTCATCAATCACGGCGGTCAGAACAGTATTGTTGACGGTCTGCTTCACGGTGTACCTCAGATCGTTGTTCCTGGAAAAGTCTTTGAAAGAAAGTTTAACGCAAAATGTATCACAGACACACAATCCGGCGTAACCGTTGAATATAAGGATTTTGATGAGGAGCATATTAGAGCTGCAGCCAATACCGTCATTAACTCAGCTATAATGGTCAAAAACGCAGAACAGCTTGGAAGAAAGCTTTCAGAATGCGGAGGAATAAATGTAATCATCAACAGGATATTTTGCTGTTTAAGTCCATAACTGACGTCATTTTAAAGTAAGCGTCAAATCCCGATCGTCTTTCTCCACGAAATCTGAAAAAGTATAATAAACTCCAAGTAAACATTCAGACCAAATGAGAAAATCTAAAATAGTCTGAACAAGTCCAATGGAGTAAATCAGAGTATTTTAGACGGAGGTAAGACAAGTGGAAAAGACGGCAAGTGAAATAGCGATGGTAAAGAAGAATGTCCGGCTGCAGGAGTGGGAACGACAGATCGAAGAACAGAAATCGAGCGGTCTGAGCGTTCAGGAGTGGTGCCAACAACACAGCATAAAACCCAAAACATATTACTACCATCTGCGCAAGGTAAGAGAAGAGTTTCTGAGGTCAGGCAAATCTGAAAATACACAAGCACAAATAGAAGCAGAAAGATCTGTAGTACCGATCCTGACCACCTCATCAGATAGAAATATAACCATCGAGAAAAACGGGATGCGCATTACATTGCCGGAAAGCATTTCAGCAGATATTTTAATTGCGGTGGTGGATAAGCTATGCTGAACGATCTTCCTTGTGGAACGCAGGTATATCTTGTCACAGGCTACACTGACCTTCGCAGGTCAATAGATGGTCTTGCAGCCATTGTGCAGGGTCAGCTCCGGCTTGATCCATTTTGTAAAGGATTGTTCCTGTTTTGTGGTCGTCGGTGTGACCGTATCAAAGGACTTCTTTGGGAAGGAGACGGATTCCTGCTGATTTACAAGCGGCTTGATAACGGCAGATTCCAGTGGCCTCGAAACGAAACAGAAGCAAAGCTTCTGACACCGCAGCAGACACGTTGGCTTTTAGAAGGACTGAAAATCGAACAGCCAAAGGCTATTCGTGACGGAAAGCCCGGCATTCTCTATTAAAATACAGTTATCGAAAAATTAACACAAAAAGGTAGAATCAGCCCTCCGTTTCTGATATGATAAATGTATCATTCAGGGACGGAGGATTGTTGTATGCCGGATCAGGAGCGTGAAAAATATCTGAAAGAGATCAGTTCACTGCACGCTGAAAATGCGACACTCAAAGAAGAAATGGCGTAAGCGTCAAATAACCGGTGTATAGAAAACCCACGGAACAGGAGATAGTATCCCGAACCGTGGGTTTAGATTTACAGTGATATGATAATATTCCCGCTGCGTTTGGCATGGAGATAGATCTCTTTAAAATCAGAGGAATAATTTTTTCCGAAATGCATATTCGTGATGGAAACCAATCCGTCAGAAATAATAACATCTTTCCACGGAAGCAGTGTTACGGTCAACAAAACAGGCGGTTTTCGTTTACGATACTGAATCATTTCTTCCCAGGTTGAAAACAGACCATTTACAAGATATACTCTCCGGTTATCAGTACTTATAAATACCGAACCTTTTTTCAAATGCCTTTCAAGTATAAAATCTCCTGTAATATGTCGTTTCCAACTGCTGACAAGTTCACGACATTCATCATTCAGATTTGTCTGTTCAAGGTATTCGTCTATCAGATGATCGTTTGTCCAAAGTGTATTTGCAACTCTTAAAGCATTTTTGACATCAATACCCTTTGATTTTTCAAACCTTACAGTTTTGTATTTCTGTATGAAGAAAGTTTGTGTTTAACCATTATGCTGTTATCATATATGATAACAAATCAGTGAGGTGATTTATATCAAAGTAAGTGATGATGTTGTTAAAAAGCGTCAAGCGATAATATCAAATATAGTTGAAATAAGGCTCGAAAAAGGGCTTTCTCAAACGCAATTGGCAAAACTCACCGGTATGCACCGATCAAATATCTGTCGAATTGAAAGCGGACGTCAAAATATCTCTCTTGATACTTTAATAAGAATATTTGACGCACTTGGAATAGATATTTCGATTGAACTGAAAGATAAATAAGAATACGCTTTTAGAAAATCACCTAAAAAACAAAAGCTGATGTAATTCAATTAAGAACCACATCAGCATTTGTGTTAATTATAGATTATTTCAGCGTTCACAACTTCTCTCGCTCGCTGGACAGAATTATTCATCTTGCGTACCCACAGCAACTGGTCGGTTGCTTTGAGCTGTTCGGTGCAGCCTTCTTCCTTTGCGAAAGCCTGCACAAGCTCGTCGTACATCTTCTGCGCCTGTTCATCAAT
>JBGUPW010000299.1:0-2114 GCA_045130495.1 Ruminococcus sp.
TTCAAGCTCCTGCACCGCGCTTGTCAAAGACGGCTGCGCAATATATAACTGTTCGCTCGCCTTGTTGAGTGAGCCTTCCTCGCAAATCACAATGGCATATCTGAGTTGTTGTATTGTCATCGCAAATCATCCTAAATAATATAATCATAGCCCGCGTCTTCCGCGCGCATTAAATCCGCAACGGTGAAGCTGTCGGTGTAGCGTCGTATCGTTTCATCAAGACCGCGCCAAAATTCAAGCGTTCTGCACTCCGCCGCACTCGGACAGGGTGCGCCGTCGTATTCCAAACAGGCAACAGGCGCAAGTCCGCCTTCCATAAACCTCAGCACCTCGCCGACAACGATTTCATCAGGCGCTTTTGATAATTTGTAACCGCCGCCTTTGCCGCGTAAACCTGTAACAATATGATGTATTACAAGCTGTTTTACAATGCTCTCCAGATATTTTTCGGAAATCTCCTGCCGCTCGGCAATATCCTTCAATTTTATATATCCGTTTCCGCTATGCTCCGCCATATCTATAAGAACGCGCAGCGCATAACGTCCTTTTGTTGAAATCAACATCTCTATCATACCTCCGTTTTTATTCCCTATTATAGCAGTATGTTGATATGATTTCAAGATTTTTTTAAAATTTCTATTGACAAATTCAAAAAAAGGGTGTATGATATTACCATTCCACTAACATACTTCTTTTGTAGGTTTTAACTTTTGGAGGTAATCATTATGAGCAAAATTTATCAGTCAGCAGATCAGTTGATCGGGAAAACCCCTTTGCTTGAACTGACACACATTGAAAAGGAACTCGGCTTGCAGGCCAAGCTTGTAGCCAAGCTTGAATACTTCAACCCGGCAGGCAGCGTAAAGGACAGGATCGCTAAGGCGATGATCGAGGACGCGGAAAGCAAGGGTCTTATCAAGCCCGGCAGCGTTTTGATTGAGCCGACCTCGGGCAACACCGGTATCGGACTCGCATCCGTCGCAGCGGCTAAGGGCTACAGACTTATTATCACCATGCCCGAAACAATGAGCGTTGAGCGCCGCCAACTGATGAAGGCATACGGCGCTGAGCTGGTGCTCACCGACGGAACAAAGGGCATGAAAGGCGCGATCGCCAAGGCTGAGGAGCTTGCTAAGGAGATCGAGAACAGCTTTATCCCCGGACAGTTTATCAATCCCGCAAATCCCGCCGTTCACAGAGCGACCACGGGTCCTGAGATTTGGGAGGACACCGACGGCGAAGTTGATTTCCTTGTAGCGGGCGTAGGCACAGGCGGCACCGTCACGGGCACAGGCGAATATCTTAAATCGCAGAAGCCTGATGTAAAGGTCGTTGCAGTTGAGCCCGAGACCTCCCCTGTTCTCTCAAAGGGCGTTGCAGGCGCACATAAGATCCAAGGAATCGGCGCAGGCTTTGTCCCCGACGTGCTCAATACAGACGTTTATGACGAGATCATCCCCGTTTCCAATGAAAACGCTTTTGCCACAGGCAAGCTTATCGGCAGAAGTGAAGGCGTGCTGGTCGGCATTTCCTCGGGTGCTGCTGCATGGGCTGCGATCGAGCTTGCAAAACGCCCCGAAAACAAGGGCAAGACAATCGTAGTCATCCTCCCCGACACAGGCGACCGCTACCTCTCCACTCCCCTGTTTGCAGACTAAGTAAATAGTTTTATCAGTAAAGCCCTCTTTCTCAAAGCAATTTGGGAAAGAGGGTCATTTTTTTATAATAAATCGGACAGCTTCTTGTTGTACAGAAAATCATGTATAAGTTGATTCAACTCCGACCACATCGGGAGGGTGTCGCACTCGGCGGCACGTGGGCAAGCCTCCGCGCCATTTTCAAGACAGGACACGACCGCCATAGAGTTTTCCATCACATCTAAAATCTCGCCGACGGGATATTCCTCGGGCTTGCGGCTGAGCCGATAGCCGCCGCCCTTGCCGCTTACACCCTTTAAAAGCTTCGCGTTCACAAGCTCCTTTGCGATGATTTCCAAATACTTTTTGGAGATGCCCTGCCTTTCGGCGATTTCCTTGAGCGGCACATAGCCGTCGCTGTTCTGCCGCGCGAGGTCGAGCATAACTCTCAGCGCATAACGTCCTTTTGATGAAATC
>JBGUPW010000300.1:0-2927 GCA_045130495.1 Ruminococcus sp.
CCTGAGAAGGATTGAGAAGCTGAGGGCGGAGATATTGTTGCTCTTTGCCCGTAGTTTGAAATTTGGGTTTGTTCAGTAGATATTAATAAAACAACTCCTTTATTCTTGATTAAATTTGATGATTTTTTCGTACAGTTCCTTATCAGCAGGCAGTACATATTTCTGCAAGTAATTGCAGTAGAGCCACCTGACCGAAAGAAACTGTATGCAGGGGTGACTGTCGCCGTCATCAAGCAGCAGACAGTTTCCGTTTACATAGTTAGCGCAGGTCGTTCTGACCGTTTTATTTACCTGCTTTGCCAAGCGCGATGTGAGCTTTAAGGGCATAGAATCGCCTCCTTTTCATAAGATATACCGCTCATTACACAAAAAGTGTGGGGGCAGTATTCATTAATTGAAAAGTGCTTGTAAATACGCTTTAGTTATGGTATAATCCATTCCGAAAGGAGCCGCTCCTATGACGAAATACAGAATCTATGTATTATCCGCACGCGCAATTATGCGTAATGCTAAAAAGAACGCAAGCGGAAACTATACCTATTACCTAAATGAAGAAGCAACTAAAAAATGTATCATACCCTCAGCGCCCGAAACACAGGATGATTGCGCCTTGTTCCACCAGATAATAAAAGTTGTTGACCGCGATGAAAAATTAGCCGGGGATAAGGTCATATCCGATATCTTGGTATATATTGATTTCTCCCGTGTGTTTGACCGTAAGCCGACGCAGAAGAAATATATCGACTGGCAAAAGCAAGCCGAGGATATGTTTCGCCCAAGAGGAATCACCTTAGATTTAGGATACGGTGAATTTGACTATGTGGCATTTGAGCGTTCTGCAAGTATGAGCCGAAACGCAAGGCTGTCATTTATTCGTTCTGATTTTTATGAGCCTGTCCGCAAACGGATTATGCTGGATATGACTATCGGTAAGTGTCAGCTATCCAAGCTATACGCATATAACGGTTTAATGCTGACGGATGGTGTTCGTATCGAGGATATGTCCATCTGGAACAGCAAGCGAATTGTGGTTGTGGACAATCCTGTTTCAACCGTTCACAGCGTTCCTGTTATCACCGTAGAAGATGACGGAACGGACAACGCCGTTCGCAAATACAGCCGCATAGAAAGAACAGCCGATGTAGACGTAACCGAGTTTGACGGCGAGGGTTTGATTTCAAATGAATATGCGAAATATTTAGATGAGGTGCATTTTAAAAACGAGGGGCATACCTCGTTTCAAATCCGTATGCCGTATATCAAGGGCGTTTTGCACGAGGTTGATTTCAAAAGCTTTCTCGCAGAGCTTGGTACTTATGAGATTAAGGATATATGGGGCGAAATTCACCCTATCAATGAAGTTGATATTATTCTGACAAAAAGTATGTTCAAGGGCTTCGGCTGGATGACAGAAAATGGTTTGAGCTGGTCTGAATACCTTATGAGATGTAAAAAGTATGATCACGCTCTGTATATCTCCGAAGTCAGCCAGACAAGGCAGGAAAAATATACTGAGATGAATTATCAGTTTCTCGTGACAGCTTCAATCAAAGCTGAGGAATTCCGCCCTGCTGATTTGCCGCTCGGATGGGTAGACAGTCCAGCCAAAGACAGTCGGGATTGGATCACAAAAACAATGGAACAACGCTATTATGATTTCGTCGCCAATGAGGATTTTAGGTTGGTCTATTGCATGAAACACAATCTTAAATGGGCTGAGATACTAAAGAGAAATCCGAAGTTTATCAATGAGCCGTATTTTACAAAACAGCTTGATGTACAGGCAAAGCAGATACTGAAAAATTATGCTTTCGGTACTTTGCTCATAGTGGGCGATAACCGTTACTTGTCAGGAGATTTGATTAAATTAATAAAGCATCTTGTAAAAACATCCGACGAGGATAATGTCAGAGCGATTACAGACTTAGAGTATGAGCGTTTAAGCTACGGTGAGTTTTACGCTCCCTGCGCAGGATATGCGAACAATGATAAATACGTCCTTCTGCGTAATCCTCATATAGCTCGTAACGAAGAAGCGATTGCAAAGCCTCCCGAAGAAATCGGTTATTACCGAGAAAAGTATTTGTCACACTTAAATTATGTAATTATGGTGGATTCCGAAACCTTGATTCCCGAACGGCTCGGCGGAGCAGACTTTGACGGCGATATGATTAAGACGATTGCCGATCCTCTGATGAACGATTGTGTAGCGAGGAATTACAACAATCCGCTGGCTTATGATTTTCATTCCGAAATGCTCCCTGTGCTGAAAATCCCGTCAGCGCCTCCAATGATTCGAGACGCGAATGATTGGCACGCTCGTTTTGAAGCTGTCAGAGATACATTTAACAATAAGGTCGGTCAAATCTGTAATGCCGCCTTTGACAGAAGTATCGTAGCGTATAACGAGAACACCGCTGCAGAAGAACAGCAGAAAATGCGTGAGGAAACGGAAACGCTCGAAATCCTGACAGGCTTAGAGATAGATTCCGCAAAAAGCGGTGTAAAGCCTGATTTGTCGGAATACCTCAATCGAAAAATCGTCAGCCGCAGCAGCTTTTTGAAATACAAGAACATTGTCAACAGCGATGCGGACAGGCAATGGTATGAGCCTACCTTGAAGCAGAAGCTGGATAAATACTTCGCTTCAATAGATTGGGACGGTATAAGCGCTAATGTTGAAAAGCTGCCATATTTTGCGCGTATGCTGGAACTGAACACTCCGAAGCTGCAACCGAAACCCGCGACTGACGCGGAATTGTTCAAATTCGCAAGAAAAAAGGATTGGAAGAAAAAGCTGAATCCGCTTCATCTGGAATTTATGAAAGCAGTGATTACAGACTACGAAGAAGCCCTGCGGCGTATTCAGATCAGCCGAATACAGCCAAAAGAGATGCAGCGCAAAAGCGATATTGAACGGATATTGT
>JBGUPW010000301.1:0-3307 GCA_045130495.1 Ruminococcus sp.
ACCCACGACGCAAAGGTAGCCGCAAAATGCTCAAGGGTGCTTTATATAGTTGACGGAAACATTCAGGGAGAGTATAATTTAAGCGGAAAAGACGAAAGAACAAGAGAACGAGCCCTGAACAACTGGCTTATGGAGCAGGGATGGTAGGTCGGGTGTCCCGACAGCCAATTCGCGGACTATCAGTCGGCTATACAGATAGCAACGCGTTTACGCGAGATAGATTTGTTTGTCGGTTGACGTTATCACACGAGAAGAGGGAACAATAATGACTGACATTCTTGTAGTTGAGGATAATCTTGAAATGGCAACGCTGCTGTGCGATTTTTTGGAAGCGGAGGGCTATTCCGCAAAGCACTGCGCGGACGGAGAAAGCGCCTTGTCTGCCTTTGATAAAGACGGCGCAAGGCTTGTCATTCTTGATATTATGCTGCCGGGGCTTGACGGATTCGGTGTGTGCCGAAAAATACGCGAGAACGCCAACACGCCGATCATCATTGTCAGCGCCAAAACCGAAAAGGATGACAAGCTCAACGGCTTGATCCTCGGCGCGGATGATTACATCGAAAAGCCTTACGATATCGACATTCTGCTTGCCAAAATCAAAGGAATCTTCACGCGGCGCTATCAGAGCGATGTGATCTCCGACGGCTTTTTGAAAATCGACAAGAGCAAGCGGATCGCATTCAAAGAAAACACACCTCTTGACCTGACACAAAAGGAATTTGATTTGCTGCTGCTTTTAGCGGAAAACAGCGGCAAAACGCTTAGCAAGGACTATCTGTTCAATCAGATCTGGGGCTTTGACAGCTTTTCCGAGCCGCAAACGCTGACGGTACACATCAAGTGGCTGCGTCAGATAATCGAAGCCGATCCCAAAAAACCGAAGCATATTGTGACGGTCTGGGGCGTGGGCTACCGCTACGAGAGGTAAATGATGAAAAGCTTTATCAAGTTGGCAGTTGCGGTCATCGCTGTCCTTGCAGTGATTTTTACGGGCGCAAATATCATTTTACATAACGAGAATAAGGGCGACGCTGGTCGCCCTTATCGTGTTGAAGCGGAAAGGATCGCCGCAAGAATCGAAAACAGAGAGCCATACTCTCTCAACGATTACAGTTATATCAAAAACGTGGAGATTCAGGAAAATGGCTTTCAAGGCGGCGACAGCGACTATCTTGTCAAGGAGATCGGCGGAAAGCTCTACCGCTTTGATTATTCCTACCAAGCCGACAATACCTCGGCGATAACGTCCTTTAACATCTGCTTTGGCGTGACTGCGGCATTTGTCCTGCTGCTGCTTTTGTTTCTGTTCATCAGAATCATTCGTCCGTTTGAGAAAATCAGCGCTTATCCTACGGAGCTTGCAAAGGGAAATCTGACAGCGCCGCTAAAGGACAGCAAAAGTAAATATTTCGGCAAATTCCTATGGGGACTTGATCTGCTGCGTGAGAAGCTGGAAAGTCAAAGATCCGCCGAGCTTGCCCTGCAAAAGCAGAACAAAACGATGGTGCTCTCGCTCTCGCACGATATCAAAACGCCTCTCGGTGTAATCGAGTTGTACGCAAAAGCACTTGAAAAGGGCTTGTACAAGGACGAACAAAAGAAGAAAGAGGTTGCCGTGGGTATTACGGAAAAATGTGAGGATATCCGCGGCTATGTAGACGGCATTGTAAAAACTTCAAGCGAGGATTTTTTGAATTTAGAGGTAAACAACGGCGAGTTTTATCTATCGGCGCTAATCGACAAAATCAAGGCGTTTTACACCGATAAGCTCAGCCTGCTGAAAATCGACTTCGCTGTAGACGCTTTTTCCGACCATATTCTCTCCGGTGATTTGGAGAGAAGCATTGAAGTGCTGCAAAACATTATCGAAAACGCCGTCAAGTACGGCAACGGCAAGAGAATACGCATTGCGTTTTCAAGGGAGGATGATTGTCAGCTCATCCATATCCGCAACAGCGGCTGCACACTCAGCAAAAACGAGCTGCCGCACATCTTCGACAGCTTTTGGCGCGGCTCCAATACGGGCAGTAACAGCGGCAGCGGCTTGGGACTGTACATCTGCCGCACCCTGATGCGCAAAATGAACGGCGACATTTTCGCCGAGATTCAAGATGAAGAGATGATTGTTACGACCGTTTTTGATATTTCATAAAACACAATGCCGTAGAAATATTTGTGCGGAGGTTTGTGGACAAGATAAGAAGAATCTGGTATCATTATTACAGAGAATACAGTATATGACGTTTTGGGGTTGTAGAAATGGAGTTTTTAGTTTCATATGGTTGGTATGCCTTATTGATTGCTGTGATAGGAGATTTGCTTTTTTCAACTATTCTTTCTTGTTTTTACAAAGACTATAATAGTATAAAAATGTCAATTAGCGTTTTAGGGAATCTGCAAAGTCCGGTTAAGCTACCATTTAATTGTTGGATGTTTTTAGAAGGTTTTTTCTTTTTGTTTTCACTTCCGGCGTTATATAATCATTATCGATCAGTTTCTGTATGGATGACAATAGTGCTGATGATTATTATTACAGTATTTGCAGTAGGAGCTTGTATTTTTACTGCGTTTTTTAGCGTAAACAAAACAAAGAGCGAATCAACTACATCATCTAAAATACACGGTGTAGGTTCTGTAATTGGATTTACGCTATTTCTCTTCGTACCGCTGCTGATAGCATTGCTTTCATTTATTAACGGAGAAATGCTTATTGGCGTTATAAGCGTGATCTGTTTTGTTTTAGCAATAACTTTCTTTTCTTTATTTGTAATGTCAGATAAAGAAAAGTTTGCAGATACAATCATTTCCAGCGAGGGGCTGTGGCAAAGACTCAATTTGATTTTTATGTATTTACCTCTTGCGATTATATCCGTGAAGAATATCGTTATATGAATTAAATTCTCTTAAAGAATTATTATGCGATAGTGATCGTGCAGTTGATATTCCTAAATAATGAAAGCTAAATTGAACATAACTGAAGAAACATTCAATCACTAATCTGAAGATTAAACAACAGCAAACGCCGCCAAGCAGGAGATTATCCCACTTGACGGCGTTTCTAAAATACTACAACTATATCCTTCTTGACACAGCGAGCAAGTGGCACGATAAACCGATGATTTCATCGTGAGTGTCGAGTAAGCGGACGGTGGTCATCAATATGTTCCGTGACTTTTCATTTTTCCATAACTCGTCAATATTGTGTGCAAGCCAAGCGCCGCCCATTGTTCCGTGTACAACAGAATCGGAAAAACCTCCGACTTTAAGCTCAGCTTTCAACGCTTTTGCCGTGTGTAAATGTGAA
>JBGUPW010000302.1:0-6698 GCA_045130495.1 Ruminococcus sp.
GCCGCTGAGCTTTTCGTCAAACTGATATTTCTGTATTCCGTAGTGATAATAAAGCCCTGCCTGAGCGCCCCAGCAGATATGGAAGGTTGAGTAAACGTTGCTGTCAGCCCAGTCCATGATCTCGCAAAGCTCGTCCCAGTAATCGACCTCCTCAAACGGTATCTGCTCAACGGGCGCGCCCGTGATTATCAAGCCGTCAAACCTGTCGTCCTTGACCTGATCGAAGGTCTTGTAAAAGGTGGTGAGATGATGGGGCGAGGTGTTTTTTGAGGTATGAGAAGCCATTTGAAGCAGCTCGATATCAACTTGGAGCGGACTGTTGCCCAGAAGCCGCAGAAGCTGCGTTTCAGTCGTGATTTTGGTGGGCATAAGGTTAAGGATCAATATTTTGAGCGGACGGATATCCTGCCTGAGCGCGACCTCGTTCGGCATTACAAAAATATTCTCACTTTCAAGTACCTTTATCGCCGGCAGATTGCTTTGAACTTTTATCGGCATTTTCTCACTTCCTCTTTCCTGTTTGTTGTGGCGGAGAGCGGTGTGCGGAGTGTAAGTAAACGAGCGCACCGCGCTCAATTCACGTCGATTTCGACAATTCACGGTGAAACCAATTCACGACCAAAGGTCAATCCATTCCCGGTACTGACGAATGATAATATCTCAAACGAGGAGTATTAACGGAACCCTATGATACAGAAATGAATCGTTGCTGCGCAACATGAATTTACTTTGTAATGAATTGCGACTGCGCCGCATGAATTGTGCCGTTGGCACATCAGCGCCCAAGGCAGCCTCCATATCCCACAGCATTACAACTCGGCGCTATGCGCCCCTTAACTCCACTCTCCACTCTCCAAACTCCACTCTGTTTTTCTCAACTCTCAATTCAAAAGCGAAGCGACCTAAATCAATACTGTTTTCCCCAATAGACCATGTGCTTTGCGGGTCTGCCGCAGCACACGCACACGTCGGAGAGCTGTTCCTCCTCAAAGGGGATGCAGCGGCTCTTTACGCCGCCCGTTTCGTCCTTTAGCTTGTCCTCGCAGGCGCTGTCGCCGCACCACATAGCCTTGATAAAGCCCGGGTTTTCGGCGGCTGTTTTTATAAATTCCTCATGGCTTGTCGCCGTAAAGGTTTTCTGCTTTGTGTTTTCAAGCGCGCGGTCATACATATCGTCGTGGATTTTGACCATAAGCTCCGAAATGAAATCGCTCAGTTCATCGAGCGGCACAAACGCCTTTTCGCGCGTATCGCGGCGGACAACGACGCACTGACCCTTTTCGATATCCTTGGGGCCTATCTCAACGCGCACGGGCACGCCCTTCATCTCATATTCGGCAAACTTCCAGCCGGGAGCGTGGTCGGAATCGTCGAGCTTTACGCGGAATTTCTCCGAAAGCTCCTTTTTGAGCTCGTAAGCCTTATCGAGAACGCCCTCCTTGTGCTGGGCTACGGGAATGACGGCAACCTGAATCGGCGCGATTTTGGGAGGGAGAACGAGTCCGTCGTCGTCGCTGTGAACCATTATAAGAGCGCCTATCATTCTTGTTGAGGTGCCCCATGAGGTCTGGTGCGGGAAGTGGAGCTTGTTGTCCTTGCCGGTGTAGGTGATGTCGAAGCTCTTGGCGAAGCCGTCTCCGAAATAATGCGAGGTTCCGCCTTGCAAAGCGACTCCGTTGTGCATCATCGGCTCGATCGTATATGTTTCCTCGGCTCCTGCGAACTTTTCCTTGTCGGTCTTTCTGCCGTAGACGGCGGGGATAGCCATTGTTTCTTTATAAAAGTCGATATAGACGTTGAGCATTTTGAGGGTTTCCTCACGCGCCTCCTCCTCGGTGGCGTGCATGGTGTGACCCTCCTGCCATAAAAATTCCGAGGTGCGCAGGAACGGACGGGTCGTTTTCTCCCATCTTACGACGTTGCACCACTGATTGTAAAGCTTGGGCAGGTCGCGGTAGGTTTTTACCACTTTTTTGTAATGCTCGCAGAAAAGTGTCTCTGAGGTTGGGCGGACGGCAAGACGCTCGGTGAGCTTTTCCTGACCGCCGATCGTGACCCACGCACATTCGGGGGCGAAGCCCTCAACGTGGTCTTTTTCCCTCTGCAAAAGGCTTTCGGGAATGAACATAGGCATATAAACGTTTTCGTGACCTGTCTCCTTGAAGCGCCTGTCCATATCAGCCTGCATAAGCTCCCAGATAGCGTAACCGTAAGGGCGGATGACCATGCAGCCCTTGACGCCCGAATAATCGGCAAGCTCAGCCTTTTTTACAATGTCGGTGTACCATTTTGCAAAATCCTCGTCGCGGCTCGTGATAGCCTCGACCATTTTTTTATTTCCTGCCATATCGTTTCCTCCGTTTGGTTATGGGGTAATTGATTGTATAACATTTCTATTATACAGCATTTTTATTTTTTTGCAAGTACTTTATGCGCCGGTGGGCGCTTTCGGCGGCTTTGGATAGTATCGTTTAAAGATAACCTTCCGTTAACGCCGCGTCATAACGCGTGCGCGAATGGTAAAGTTCTTTTCCAAACGTTTGAAGCGCGGATTGATTGTCGGCTCAGCCGACCGCCGCGTCATAACGCGGGAATTGCGGTAAAGCTTTTATCAAATGTTTGAAGCACGGACTGATTGTCGGCTCAGCCGACCGCCGCGTCATAACGCGGGAATTGCGGTAAAGTTTTTATCAAACGTATGAAGCGTGGACTGTGGCAACAACCGCGCTGTGTATTGTCACGTATTGTCACGTGTCACACGCATATGGCACTATTGTCATCATATATGATGGCTTATTATGGTAATATATAATTTATTAGTAATATATATAGCGCGTACCCTTGTGACGCGTGACAATAGCGGACAATACGTGCGCTATTGCATACTAAATTACTTTTCATCATCTGTGTCTTCAACGTGAAAATAATTATAAACCGCGTGAGCGCAGTCGCGGGTCATTTTCGGGGCGTCGATAAGCTCCTGCAAATCTGCCTTTGAAATGTTTTCGATCGTGCGGAAATGCTTTAACAGAGCCTTTGCCCTGACCTCGCCCACTCCGTCTATCGAGGTTAGCGAGCTGCGGAACACGGCGTTCTTTCTGCGTGTATGGTGATATCCAACGGCAAAGCGGTGGACTTCGTCCTGCATTTTGCTGAGGAACGCGAACAAAGCGCGCTTGGAGCTTATCGATATCTCACCGCCGTCGCCCGTGACCGCGCGTGTGCGGTGCTTATCGTCCTTTACAAGCCCGAAGAGCGGAACGTCTATATTCATTCTGTTCATCACCTCGCGCACCGCCGCGACCTGTCCCTTTCCTCCGTCGAGCAGGATAAGGTCCGGAAGCCTGCCGAAGCCCTCTTCGGAATCATCGGCTTTAAGGTACTCCTCAAATCGGCGCGTCAGGGTCTCAGCCATTGAAGCGTAGTCGTCCTGACCCTCAAAGCCCTTTATCTTAAACTTGCGGTATGCGCTTTTAAGCGGTCTGCCGTTTTTGTATACGACCATTCCAGCCACATTCTCGGTGCCCGCAAGGTTTGAAATGTCGTAGCACTCTATATAGCCGGGCAGCTTTTCAAGCCCGAGGGTTTGTTTCAGCTCCTCCAAAACGCCGTACTCACGAACCGTAGCCCCCTGCTGCTGAGCCAAAGCCTCCGCCGCGTTTGAGCGGCACATGGCGCAGAGCTGCGCCTGCTCGCCGCGCTGCGGAACGATAAGGCTGACCTTTCCCCCGCGCTTTTCGCCGAGCCAGCGCTGAACGTCCTCCAAGCCCTCAAAGCCGCTGCCGAGCGCGATAGTTTTCGGTATGTCGTTTCTGAGCGTGTAGTAGCTTATCAAAAATTCCTCGATATCGGTTTCGCTGTCGCCGCTCTCGACGATAAAGCTCTCGCGGTCAAACAGCCTTCCGCCCTCAAAGCGGAACACCTGAAAGCAGGTTTTGCCTTCCGCCGAAAAGCCCGCTATGACGTCCTCCTCCAGCTCCTTGCTCAGAATGACCTTCTGCTTGTCGCCCATCTTTTTAACGGCTGCAATTTTGTCGCGGATTCGGGCGGCGCGCTCAAATTCAAGGTTTTCAGCCGCCTCCTCCATTTGAGCGGTGAGCTGCTTTATCGAGTGCGACGAGCCGCCTTTCAGAAAATCGAGCGCCTGACGCAGACTTTCGCGGTAATCCTCAAGCTTAACCCTGCCCGTGCAGGGAGCCATGCACTGCTTTATATGGTAGTTAAGGCACGGACGCGCCTTGCGGAAATCGCGCGGAAACTGTCTGCCGCAGGTCGGAAGCATGAAGATCTTGTTAGCCTCCTCAACCGCGCTCTTGACGTAGTAGCTGCTTTTGTAGGGTCCGATATACGCCGCGCCGTCGTCCGCCTTTTGAAGCGCGTAGCTGAGCTTGCCCCAGTCGCCCGGGCTGACGCGGATATAGCTGTAGCCCTTGTCGTCCTTTAGAAGAATGTTGTATTTTGGCGTGTGCTGCTTGATAAGGCTGCATTCGAGAATCAAAGCCTCAAACTCGCTGTCGGTGATGATGTACTCGAAGTCGTCAACGTTGTCAACCATGCGCCTCACCTTTTCGGGGTGATTGTTCTGCGAGCCGAAATACTGGCTGACACGGTTCTTCAACGCCTTCGCCTTTCCTATATATATAATGCCGCCGTCCGCCCCGTGCATGATATACACGCCCGGCAAAAGCGGCAGCGCCATAGCCTTTTTACGCAATTCACTTATTTTGGGATTCATTGTATCACCCGTTTAATTTAGTGTGGAATTTGGTCGTTGCCACGACGGGGCAGTGCGCCTATTGAAAAAATGATATTAAACAAACCTTCTTTTAACGGCGCGGTCTGACGTGGGGCATCAGTGGGCGCTTTCGACGGCTTTGGAGAGCGTAGTTTAAAGATACCTTTCCATAAATGCCGTGTTAAAACGCGGGAATGGCGGTAAGATTTATGTAAAACGTTTGAAGCGCGGACTGACCGTCGGCTCAGCCGACCAAAGAAAAAACGGGCGGATTACTCCGCCCTGAAATAACAGCAAATATTAATTACTCCGCAAAGCCCGACTCAACGAGAGCCGTAAGACCTTCAACCGCGTCCTTTTCATCCGAACCGTCTGCAATGATTTTGATTGTGGTGCCGCCGATAATTCCGAGGGACAATACGCCCAACAGACTCTTGGCGTTAACGCGGCGCTCTTCTTTCTCAACCCAGATAGTAGCCTTGTACTCGTTCGCCTTCTGAATGAAGAAAGTTGCGGGGCGGGCGTGAAGACCGGCTTTGTTCTGAACTAATACTTCCTTAACATACATTTTTAAATACCCTCTTCTCTGTCAAAAATAAATTGAAATGGTGGTTTAAACCTCTTTAACATTATAATCATTTTTTGCCACAAGGTCAATAACTTAAAAAATTTTCGTTTGAATTTTCACTCGGCATATAAAATAGTACCTGTTTATTGTGCAAATTTACAAAGAAATGCGTCGATTTGCCTGTTTTCAATCCAATATACCGCAAAGATTTGTAACACTATGACCGATTGAGCAAGTCAGGACGCTTTTCTCGGGTGACTTTTTCGCTCATTTCCCTGCGCCATTTTTCGATATTTGCGTGGTGTCCGCTCAGCAGAACCTCGGGAACCTCCATTCCGCGCCACACGGCGGGCTTTGTATACTGCGGATATTCGAGCAGACCGTTGAAGTGGCTCTCCTCGGTAAAGCACTCGTTGTTTGTAAGCACGCCCGGAACCATGCGGCACAGAGCGTCGGTAAAGACCATTGCGGGGATCTCGCCGCCCGTCAGCACGTAGTCGCCTATTGAGATCTCCTCGTCTATCAGGCTGTCTATCACCCTTTGATCAACGCCCTCGTAGTGACCGCAGAGCACGCAGATGTTTTCAAGCTCTGCAAGCTGTCTGAGCCTGCCCTGAGTGAGCGTTTTGCCCTGGGGCGACATATAAACGAAATGCGGCTTTGTCCCGGTCTCGGCGCAGACAGACTCAAAGCAGAGCGCGATGGGCTCCGCCTTCATAAGCATACCCATTCCGCCGCCGTAGGGAGAGTCGTCAACTCGGCGGTGCTTGTCAAAGGCAAAATCCCTCAACTGATGAGTATGTATCTCAACCGCGCCGCTCTTCTGCGCCCTGCCGATTATGCTGTCGCCCAAAACAGGCGCGAACATTTCGGGAAAAAGTGTGATGATGTCAATTCTCATCGTCAAATATTCCTTTCATCGGGGTGATGAGCACATATCCGCCGTCGGTGTTGATTTCGCGCACCACCTCGTCAATAACGGGCGCAAGATACTTTTTACCGTCGCGTGTTATCTCGTAAACGTCGTTTGCTCCGGTGCGCAGCACGTCGGTGAGAACGCCGTAGACCTCGCCCGTGCCGAAGTCGCGCACCTCAAGCCCGATCAGATCCTGAACGAAATGCACGCCCTCGTCGAGCTTTACGTCGTCTCGGTCGATGTAAATTATCTTTCCCCTGAGCCGCTCGGCAGCCTCGATGGTGTCCACTCCCTCGATTTTGCAAAGCGTTATATTTTTGTGCGGACGCGACCTCACCTTGATCTGTGTGCCGCCCTTATCGTCGAGATAAAGCGTTTTAAACGCGCATAAAAACTCGGGAGAATCGCACCACGGCTCGATTCTGACCTCGCCCTTTATGCCGTGGGTACCCACGATTTTTCCGCTGTCAAGAAATTGT
>JBGUPW010000303.1:0-11569 GCA_045130495.1 Ruminococcus sp.
TTACCTTTCATATGGTTTCGCCTCCTTGGCTTATTATACCATATTCTTTTTAAAAAGTAAAGTTTTAGAATTAACAGGATACTACAACCGCGACCACCTGCCCATCCCGAAATACATGGTGGATATGTCCTACAACGCCGACAAAGAGACCTCGTTCATCTCCTATAAGGGCGTACTTGACCAAGACGGTGATCAGGGCGACCTCAACGGCGGCGGAGGAAAGCAGTGGCTCGCGCTGTACGTGACCTATGACGAGGACGCGGGCGACCCGATCCTCGCGCCGGACGGCAGGCTGAACAAGGGCGTCACGCAGCATAAAACCGATCAGACACCTGACGGCTATTCGCCGCTGCACTTCTTCGGCAAGCCCAACGCGCCGCAGAACCTCACCTATGCGGACAGTGCGAACGGCTGGTCGTACAACGACGATGAGCATGGCACCTACTTCTTCTTCAAGCGCGGAGCGGTCGCCGATACGGAATATGCCGCAACAGCGGTTTCCTCCGGAACCATCATACTGATCGGCGGCATAGGCGCATTGATCGGCGCTGCGATTGCCGCGGCAGTCATGTATTTCGTATCCAAAAAGAAGAAAAAAACAGCCAAAGAGCAGGGCTAAATAAATACCCCGGGAACCGCTGTGCAGTAGCACGGCGGCTTCCGTGCCTGTAAAAAATTTTTAAAAAAAACTGTGACTCAAAAATATAACCCTGACCATCGATCTCAACGGTCACACCATCGACCGCAGACTGACCGGCGGCGAAGCGGTCGCGAACGGCAACGTCATCATCAACAACGGCACACTGACAATCACCGACACCGATGAGAACGGCGCAGGCAGGATAACTGGCGGCTTTGCCGTAAACGGCGGCATTTTCAACACCGGCGTTCTGACTATCGAGGGCGGTACGGTCACCAACAACCGAGCATCCGTAAACGGCGGCGGCCATGTTTTCGCTTGACGAGGAGAATAAGATCGACAGCTATGACGTGATAAAGTCGGTCAGCGGCGGCGAGGTATATATCAAGCGGATCGACAAGGTGACCGTCAACAGCTGGAACGGGCTGCAAAACGCGATCAACAACTCTGATAATGAAATGAAAATCGTCTTGGGCAGCAATATCTCCTCTCGCGAGAATCAAAACCGCATAGAGATAGTTGATTCCAAGCGCATCATTCTCAATCTCAACGGCAAGGAACTGAGGGCGATGCGCAGCGGAAAAATCGACGACGGCCATGTTATCGAGGTGCATAACGGCGGCGTCCTGACGGTGACAGACAGCATAGGCGGCTGCTGCATTACGGGCGGTTGGGCGACCGAAGGAGGCGGCGTCATCATTGACAACGGCGGCAGCTTTACCTTTGAAAGCGGCAAGATCAGCGGCAACAAGGCAGAGGACGGAGGCGGAATCTATGTATGCGACAACGCCACCTTCACCATGGCCGGCGGTACCGTCACCGAAAACAACGCGAGCAATGAAGGCGGCGGTGTGATTGTTTCGACCAACAACTCCAAGTTTAACATGTACGGCGGCGTCATTACCGGCAACAATGCAATGGTGAACGCAGGCGGCGTGTTCGTCGCCGCCGACGGCGCGGTTACCATGTCCGGAAACCCGACCATCACGGGGAACGTCAAGAACGGCACATATGACGCGGATTCCGACGTTTACGTGAAAGGCGACGGCGGAAGCGATAATAACGTCTATTTGAAAAATAATGCAGTGATCACCGTTGCCGGTGCACTGAAGAACGAGACGCCTATCGGTGTGACGATGTATCAGACCGGCGTGTTTACCTGCAGCCCCTATGAGACCAAGGCGAAGGATTATGCTGGAAAATTTGCTTCCGACGACAAAACCTACACTGTCACAACTGAGAATGATGAACTGAAGCTGGCGCTTCCCACCTATACCGTCACATGGAAGAACGGCGATGATATCCTTAAAGTCGATGACGTAGAGTCCGGTGCTCTTCCGTCCTATGACGACGAGACACCGACCAAGGAAGGCTTCATCTTTGCGGGCTGGAAAGACGGCAATAATACCTACGGTCTCAATGACGCGCTGCCCGAGGTAACCGCTGACGTGACCTACACAGCTGTGTTCAACATCATCGTGCCTCTCGGCTACGCCAACTGCGACGGCAAGCTGGACGTCCTCGACGTAACCGCCATACAGCGCCACGCGGCGGAGTTCGAGTTTCTCACAGGCGCAGCACTTCTCGCTGCCGACGTAGACTGCAATGGTGTGGTGGACGTCAGAGACGCGACGCTGCTGCAAATGTATCTTGCGGAGTTTGACGTAACGCTCGGCGTGCAGGCATAATACTATTATCAAATAAAATCATTTAACATCTGTCGCATAAAATTTCGCATAACTGCGTTGTCTTACGTCGATGACTCGGAATGCGGACAGTATTTCAAGGAGATTTGGCAAGATTATGCCATAAATCTTCCGCACTTTTGCACGACATTGAATTATTAGAGATTCCCATAAAAAAGCACTGCTTACTTCATTATGAAATAGGCAGTGCTTTTTTGGCGTTTCGGAAGGGGCTCAATCCGCTTAGGAACTAAAGTCCCTGATATTCTGTGTTGCATAGCTTATGGATGTTTAAAGGGAATAAATACTGTGACAGTGCTGCCTCCTTGCTCTCGCGGAGCTACGGTCAGGGTGCCGCCGCACATCATTTCGAGGCGTTCGCGGATGTTCTTGATTGCAATATGCGGCTCGTCGTTGTCGAACTCGTTGAAACCGGGACCGGTGTCGATCACACATATCTCCACGCCTTTTTTGACCTCGCGGGTGAGAACGGATATATACAGCGGGTCGAGCTCGGGATCGAGTCCGTGCTTCACGGCGTTTTCCACGATCGGTTGCAGGGTCAGGACGGGAAGCTGAAACGCAGTATAAGGCGTGTCGAATTCTACATACAACTGACCTTCAAAGCGCGCTTGTTCCACAGCGAGATACGCTCGCGTATGCTCCAATTCCTCTACAAAGCTGATGGTCGTTTCCTTAGCGACCGCGGTAAAATTTTTCCGCAGATAACTGGTGAAGTCCATAATAACCTGCTGCGCTTTTTTGGAATCCTGTTCGCACAGATAATATATGCTCATCATCGTGTTATAGATGAAATGCGGACGCATTTGGAGCACGCTGATACTGGCTCGCTGACGGGCGCTTTCCTCAGCCTGTCGGATCATCCGCTCCACCTGGTCGTACAAAAGAAAGATGAACATGAACAACATTGCAACCGAGGTGCCTAATACTATCAGCAGCGGACCGTAAAAAAACATCTGCAAAATCATACATACCAACGGCACCACACAGTAAATGAGAAAGGCGATCCGCTGTCTGTGTGTGAGCGCGGCGCGGCAGCGCCAAAGGACTATCAGATTCGCCTCCATCAGCAGGGCAGGGGGGATCAGCAGCAACGGATACCAAGGACCGCGGTGATAGACGTTGTCCGGGGTGAAGTAATAGATAAAGGTGGTAAACTGCGTGACGACAAGCAGCACAAAGTACACGACCCACAAAACGACAACAGCCCCGAACAGCGGGCTGTGACGCCAATCTTTTTCGGCACAGTGAAGCAGATACAAGGTGATGGCGGGGATCAGCATGGATGAAAACAGGGAATTTGAAAACATCGAGATTTGCGACAGGAGTGCCGTGCCGGAAAACTCATTGACAGTTGCCGAGGCCGTATAGCCCAACAGCAGCAGAAAAAATATCGGGAAGAAGCCGCGGCTCTCCCGATCTGTCTTGCGCAGGAAAAACGCAAGAAGCAAGCCCAGCACGGAGATCACGAGTGCGCTAACTACTATGGCAAAGTTGACTGTGTTCATGACACTCATGCGCTGTCACCCCCGTTGAGAGGATACCGAAGCTTTGTCAGCGCATCCTTCACCTCGTCCGCAGCGAGGGGCTTCAGCAGAAACCCGCTCGCGCCGGTCGCCCACGCATCAAAGGAGTATTCCTTGTAAGCGGTGAGATAAATCACATTGGTATTACTGTTTATCTTGAGCAGCTCGCGGCATAGGTCGAGACCGCTGATCCTGCCCATCTCGATGTCCAGGATAGCGAGATAGACGCGGTGCCGCTTCGCGAATTCGATTGCTTCGGAGGGCTTGGTGAAGCCGATGATCTCGGCGTTCGGCATAACGCTTTTTAAAATCGGAGTACCTCCGTTGAGGATGATACTTTCGTCGTCAACCATGATGACGAGGGGCTTTTCTGTATTATGATTGTTTTCGAGCAATGTCGTGAACGTAACATCCAGCACAGTGGTGAGCCGGTTGAGCGTAGTTACATCCGGCTCACGCCTTCCGGTTTCCCAGTTTGCGACGGTCGAGCGATCGACCATCAGATTTTCCGCTAACTGATGTTGGGACATTCCTTTTTTTATCCTTGCCTTGCGGATGTTTTCACCGATGAACTTTTTCACACAATCATTTCCTGTTCTATCAAATCTTGCGGGAATCTCTGATAATACATTGTCGTGCAGAAGTGCGGAGAATTTATGGCGGAATGTTGTCAAAGCTCCGCAGGAATACTGACATATTTCAATGGGATTTGGCAAAATCATGCCGTAAAGATTTCATGCTAATGCGCGGCAGGGGATTTTTGAGGTTCCTTTATACAAATATTATACATAGTCTTTTTTGAATAGACAAGTATCGTACTAAAAAAATATGTTTCATTCTGACACATCTATTGAAATTTGGGTGCAAAATCGATTATAATATGGTAATAAGCAAGAGATTTTTATTTAAAATTGACAGAATATGAGGTTAACATTGGTATCGTAACTTACACAGAGATTATTCATTATTTGTAAGGAGGAAAACAAATCACAAGACCTCGAATCCGTTCTGTGATAAAACGATCACGAACTAAAACGCTGCCTATAACCGTGTTATGGAAGTGATCGACCGCCTCGGCGGATTTTCTGCGTTTGAGTGGTCTATACATATAATATAGACAAGGGCATGGACGACTATGCCTGCAAATCGCACTATGTTACCGCCGACAGCGAGAACCCTTGCGAAAACTTCTTTGATCTGAGCTTGCTCAGTTAGAAAATGAACGGCTTTTTTAAAGCCGGTTGATAAAGATTCATTCAGCCGTTTGCGGCAAATGCCGAAAGCCGCTGCGACTGTTGAATAATAAAATTTTTAAAACATGGAGGAACAAAAAATGAAATTTCCAAATGCTGCAAGAGGCGTGAAAATGCTTTTCAGAGCCGAAATTCTTGATCTGATTGCTTCTTTTACGATGATTATCGCAGTTGCACTGGCGCTTGTTACGGCTGCCGGCGCAAACGCTAATCCGGACATCAACGCCGGTACGGCTGTTGCAGGTATGAGCACGATTGTGTTTATGAGCGCTTCGGTCGTTTTAGCCATTGTCGCAGGTGTCCTGGCACTGGTCGGTATCATATTTGCATCTAAGGACGAGGTTTCTTTCAAAACAGCGTTGATCGCTATCATCATCGGCGTGGTCGCGGCAGTTGTAATGGGAATCTTTTCCGGAAATGCCACGGTTAACGCTATTTGTCAGAGCATACAGCGCGTAATGGATATTATCGTTACCATATTCGTTATCAATGGCATTACCAACCTTGCGGACAAGATGCACAATATCGTAGTGGGAACGAAAGGCAGAAGGCTCCTGTACATCATCGTTTGCGTTTTTGTGCTTTCGTTGATCGCCAACATTATCGTGCTTATTTTCGGCGGAATGTTTGCATCCGTAACAGCCACAATCATCGCGCTTGCTGCTGCTGTGCTTGAGGTCATCGGATACATCATTTATTTGACTATGCTTGCACAGGCAAAGAAAATGCTTGCCGAATAATTTTTGAAACAAACAAAAGCGGCAGCCGTTCTCACAAAGGAGAGCGGCTGCTTTGTTAATCTGCCGTACAAAAAATAATGCGGCAGGCTAATTGTGTTAGAATATCGGTTCTTGCGCGTGACATATTGTTACGCTTATTTATTAATATATTAATATACGTAACAACTTTTGGGGGTGGGATTCCGCCCTCTTTTTTTGAAGGTTTGATAATAGTATTATGTGCAATTTACCCAAAAAATCAGCAGAATGTTTTGGTTGCGTATGCAGGCTAAATCTGTTATGATTAAAGCGGTAACGAATAGTTCAGGTGTGCGGATTGCACAGTAAGATTTTGGGGGCAGTCTGACGGAAATAATTCAAGAAAGGCGTACGCCGTGAATTGTTCAAGTTGAATTACCGATAAAACGAAAGGGTGGTTTTTTGAAAGGAAGATTGAGGATAATCAACGGGGTACTTGCCGTTGCGGTACTTGTCATGTTTGTTATTCACGGCATTTTCGGCGCGCTGAATATGATGGATATTGCGCCGATAATCGTAAAAATGCTCTCGCACACAATGCTCGTGCTGATCGGCGTTCATGCGCTTATCAGCATAGTCCTGACCGTGCAGGCGGTTCGCGCCGCCGCAAAAACTCATGCTCCGTATCTGCGGAGGAATTATTCGTTCTGGGCGAGAAGACTGAGCGGCGCGTTGATTCTGATTTTGGTTTTCTTCCATATGACCGCTTTCGGCAGAGTCGAGGGAGGAGTTTTTAAGCTCTATCCGTTCGATATCAACCGTCTTATCGTTCAACTGCTGTTTCTTCTCGGCATTGCGGTTCACATAATCACAAACGTAAAGCCTGCGCTGATAACCTTCGGCATAAAAAAGCTTAAACCCAAGTCGGGCGGGATACTCTTTTTCATCTCCGTTGCGCTTCTCTTTATGGCGGCGGGCTTCATCATTTATTTCATCAGGTGGCAGCTATGAGTATAATTATAATCGGAGCGGGACTTGCGGGCTTGTCGGCGGCGGTCACGCTCGCGCAAAACGGATTGAGCAGCAATTTGATATCATCAATGCAGTCGGAACGCGCCCAGTCGGTCATGGCTGAGGGCGGAATCAACGCCTGCCTTAATACGATGGGTGAGAACGACACGATAGAAAACCATGTTGAGGACACCGTGAGCAGCGGAATGTATCTCGCAGACGATGAAGCGGTCAGGCAAATGTGTACCGCGGCTCCGGGGATAGTTGAGCGCCTCGGCTCGCTCGGCGTGCCGTTTTCGCATAATGATGAGGGAATCGTTCAGCGCAGCTTCGGAGGTCAGCGCAAAAAGCGCACTGCGTTTGTAAAGAGCAGCACGGGAAAAATGCTGATGACTGCGCTGATTGACGAGGCGAGAAAATTTGAGGCGCAGGGCTTGATAACGCGATACCCGAATCACGTCTTTATCAGGCTTATGACAGAGGGAAATAAATGCTGCGGCGCTGTTGTCCGCAACACCTATACAAACAAAACCATGTCGATGAGCGGCAGCGTTATCCTCGCCTCGGGCGGGCTCAACGGACTGTTTGACGGAATGACAACCGGCACGACGCAGAACACGAGCGACGCGGCTGCGGCGGTGTTTGCCTGCGGCGTGGAGTTTGCTAATCTTGAAATGATACAATATCACCCCACTACGATAGCGATTCAGGGCAAGCGGCTGCTTATAAGCGAAGCGGCAAGGGGCGAGGGCGGAAGGCTGTTCATAAAGAGGAACGGCAAGCCGTGGTATTTTATGGAAGAAAAGTACCCCGAGCTTAAAAACCTAATGCCCCGCGATGTGGTGTCGGCGGAAATGGTTCAGGTCGCCGCCATGCCCGAGTGCGACAGTCAGGTTTACCTCGACATGACTTCGGTTGAAAAGATTGTTTGGGACGAGCGTATTCCCGACCTGCGCGAGCAGTGCGTGCATTATCTCGGCATTGACCCCGCGAATGAGCCTGTTCCGGTTTCGCCCGGAATCCACTTCTTTATGGGCGGAATCAGGGTCGACAGGGAGCACCGAACCTCGATGAACGGTCTGTACGCGGCGGGTGAGTGCGCCTGTCAGTATCACGGCGCTAACCGTCTCGGGGGCAACTCGCTCTTGGGGGCGATTTACGGAGGACAGGTAGCCGCTCAAACGGCAATGAAAGAGGCGGCTGACAATGCGGATAAAATAACCGACAACGCCGAGGAGCCGACGGAGGTTTCCTGCGGCTTTGCAAAAGCGATAAGCGATATACTGTATAAGGCTTTGCCTATCCTCAGAAACGGCGAAGAGCTGGAAGCCGCGAGGGAGCAGCTAATGCTGTTAAAGAGCCGCGCGGCGAACAGGGCGGAGCATGACCGCCTTGACCTTGCGGTTGCCGCCGTGATGTCGGCGGAAGCGCGCAGGGAGAGCAGGGGAGCGCATAAGAGAACCGATTACCCCGACCGCGACGATGAGAGCTTCAAAAAACAGACCGTCGCAAGGAAATCGGACGGCAGAATTAATATTTCCTTTGAAGAAATAAAGCTTAGGAGGGACTGAAATGCGGGTAAAAATAAAAATCAAACGGCAGCAAAGCCCTGAGTCTGAGCCGTATTTTCAGACATTTGCTTGGAACTGCGACGAAAGCACCACCGTGGCGACGATTCTCAGGGAAATGAACGAGGCGGGCGACCCCGAAAACGAGATAGCGTGGGAGTGCAGCTGCCTTCAAAAGAAATGCGGAGCCTGCGCAATGGTGATAAACGGTTCGCCGCGCCTTGCCTGCGATACAAAAATCGGAGAGTTGAAATCAAAGAGCGTTGTATTGGAGCCTCTTAAAAAATTCCCCGTCGTCCGTGACCTGATAGTTGACCGCAGGATTTTACGAGAAAATCTGATCGCCCTGCACAACTGGCTTGAGCGTGAAGCGGTCGTGAACCAAAAGAATACCGACCTCGCTTACGACGCGTCGCGCTGTCTTCAATGCGGCTGCTGCTTGGAGGTGTGCCCGAACTTTACGGTTGACGACAGCTTTTTCGGCGCGGCGGCGTTCGTGCCCGCTTCAAGGATATTGTCGGAGCTGCCGAAGAGTAAGAAGTATGAAATCCTCGGAGAGTATAAAAAGTATATCTACAGCGGCTGCGGAAAGTCGCTTTCCTGCCATGACGTTTGCCCCGCCGAAATCGACGTGGAGCGCAAGCTGAGCAACTCAAACGCCGTGGCGGTTTGGAAACGTTTTTTATCAAAGGAATAAGCACCGAAAAAATTGTTTCAACTTGCTATTGCAATTTGCGACCGAAAAAATTTATATCGATCTAATCCGATCGGCAAGCGTCGTCAGGCGTGAATTAATAAATGCATCAAATGCATCCTTTACTTGCAATTTTTGGCGGATTGTATTATAATGGACACATTCATCTTCAAGGAAGTGGTTTTGTGAAAATTAAAAACGAATTTATACTCCGCAAGATAGCGGATTCTTATGTTGTAGTTCCGGTGGGCAAGATGACTCTGGACTTTAACGGCGTTATCAATCTCAACGAAACGGGCGCATTCCTTTTTAAAATTCTTCAGGAAGGCGCGGATCGCGAAGAGTTGATCGACAAAATGCTTGAGGAGTACGATGTTTCTCCCGAAAGAGCCGCCGCCGATATCGACTGCTTTATCGAAAAAGTAAAGGAAGCTGATGTGCTTGAATAAGGAAACCACATTAAGCGCGGTAATGGAGATCATGCTTGAAAAGCTCGACGCGGGCGGAACCGTGACGTTCACCCCCAACGGCACAAGTATGCTGCCTATGCTGCGCGACGGAAAAGACGTGGTCAAGCTTGCCAAGCCGCAGGGCAGGCTGAATCTGTTTGACGTTCCGCTGTACAAGCGCGAGTCGGGACAATATGTGCTCCACCGCGTGATTGATTTCAGCAACGACGGGAGCTACGTGCTTTGCGGTGATAACCAGTTTGTGAAGGAATCGGGAATTACCGACGATCAGATCATCGCGGTGCTCGTCGAGTTTTCGCGAAAGGGAAAGCACTATACCGTCAAAAGCTTTTCTTACCGCGTGTATGTCAAATATTGGTATCACTCGCGCCCGTTCCGATTAGCTATCAGAGCGCTCAAAAGAAGGCTCGGGATCGAAGATAAGAAAAAGAAGAAAAAAAATAAAAAATACGAGTACGACGAATACAGCTACGATTACAATGATGACTACAGCGACGATTACGTTGACGATTACGATGAGGATTAACAAAGAGGTTGGCTCAAAACTCGAAAACAGAGTTTGAGCCAACCCCTTTTTGATATAGCGAACCTCTAATAATCCCCTATATTATTTGTGTTCCCGTGCGGAGAAATAGTAGTTCGCTGTGTTTTGCAGTTTTTTCATTCCTGCCGTGATGTGCCGAGACACGGTTGACTTGTGCAGACCGAGCTGTACGGCGATATCCTTTTCACGCTTTCCCTTGATGTAGTACTCCGTAATACAGATTTTTTGCAGTTCGGTCAGCTCCTGCGTCATGGCTTTCTTTAAGAACTCTTTCATTCGCGCGCGGTCTTCCTTGTTTGTGCAGCCGCGATGCAGTTCCGAAACCAAGCCGCAGTAGTTTTCGTTTTCGGCATTTATGTGTATCAACTGTGTTCGCATCAGGCAACCCCCTTGTGGCGGCGCATAAGCAGATCCGCGGTTTGAAGACATTCGCTGCGGCAGCTTTTGTAAAAAGCGATCTTCTCGTTTATCTCCTTCTTTTCGGATTCGCTTTTATGAGCACGTCCTTTTTTCAGGCGGGTAATGACCCTTTCAAGCTCTTTGGCTGATTTTTCGTATTCGAGTGACCATTCATAATAATTCATTTTTATTCCTTTCTTGAAGCTCAATAATTATTGCGGTTGCGAGGTGGGGCAAGCCTCATAGAAATATCCTTTGGAGAGCCTTTGGTGGCTCTCTATATCTATTATAACTCATAATTATTCAAAATGCAAATATATGTTCGATTATTTTTGCCTGTCTGCGAAAATAATCAGCATTGTGTCATTTTCAGGACAATGCTCTTAATGATTTGACTTTTTATAAAAAAACCGAGGTTTTAAGCCGTATTTTTGTAAAAATACTTCATATTAATAAATTTTTTATTTGTGACATTTAACAAAAGGATTTAAACGGAATAATATGTAAACGGATTATTTCTATTAAGTATCAAAAAATGTTGCACAAATATCACTTAATATTATTGTGCAAATCGTCATTTCAGCTGTAAAGATAGGACAAAAACGCTTTTTTGTACTTGAAAAAATACAATATTAATTGTATAATATACAAAAAGAAACGGCGATACCACAATATGTAGTGGTTGCTGTTTCAATATTAATTTTGGAAAAATGAATTGCGTTCTGGAGCATTCATTTTCATAAAACACACAATCGCGAAACAGGCTGCCAATAGGCGGTCTGTTTTGCACGTTCGGGCTGGTTTGCACGTTTGGAGAAAAACGGCATATGATATGGTAAACGGGGAGGCGGGTGACCGCCGTTCCCGCAAGTCTATCTGAATACCGAGCTCTTATACTATTATCAAATATACCTTTTTAACATCTGTTTGAAATCGTATTAATATAGTATACGGTAATCGGTATCAATCGCGGGTGTGTTTTATGAGTATAACCGGAAATATCAAAACCTTCGGGATAATCGGCGGAGATAAAAGGCAGCTTTTTCTTGCGCAGTCGCTG
>JBGUPW010000304.1:0-12676 GCA_045130495.1 Ruminococcus sp.
GGCGAAAACTCCGCGATATTCGCGACCAACGGCGGCACGCTCGATTTGAGCGAATTGGTTGTAAAGACTAACGGAACCCACGCTAACGCCGTGTTCAGCTACGGCGACGGAACGACCGTGAACATCAAGGACTCATACATCGAAACGAGCGGCAACTGCTCGGGCGGACTTATGACGACCGGCGGCGGTACGATGAACGCGGAAAATCTAACTATCACCACCTCGGGCAATTCCTCGGCTGCGATCCGCTCAGACAGGGGAGGCGGCACTGTGAACGTGACGGGCGGAGATTACACCACAAGCGGCAAGGGCTCTCCCGTTATTTACTCCACGGCTGATATAACCGTAAGCGATGCGACAATGACCTCAACAGCCTCTCAGGGAGTTGTGGTAGAGGGCAAAAATTCCGTGACGCTCAACAATGTTAACTTGACCGCCGATAACAACACAAAAAACAGCGACAAGTCGAGCTGGTATCAGGCGGTTATGATTTATCAGTCAATGTCAGGTGACGCGGCGCAGGGCAAGTCGTCATTTGCAATGAACGGCGGAACGCTCACAAATAAAAACGGCGACATTTTCTTTGTGAACAATACCGTGACCGAAATCGACCTTAACAACGCGACGATCAAAAACGAGGGCGACGGCGTTTTCCTCCGTGCGGCAGCGGCAGGCTGGGGCAGCGAAGGCTCCAACGGCGGTCAGGTGACGATGAACGCCGCAAACCAAAAAATCAACGGCGACATGATAGTTGACAGCGTTTCAAATCTCAATCTTTATCTAAAGAGCGGTTCAGTGTTCACAGGTGCGATAAACTCCGACGGACAGGCAGGCGAGGTTTACGTCGAGATCGAGGACGGCTCAACATGGACGCTCACGGGCGACAGCTACATCACCTCTCTAACCTGCGGCACAGGCTCAATCAACCTCAACGGTCATAAGCTTTATGTGAACGGCACCGAGTACGTTTCGGGCACGGCTTCAACCGGAACCGCTATCGAAGTAACCGTCAGTGAGGGCGGCGGCGAACGCGGCGGCAATCCTCCCGCAAAGCCCGACTAAAGGGAGCCTATAACAATTATAACAATTCCCGGCGGTGCATAAGCACGAATTTTTCAGGGCATTTTGTTGCCATAAATCTTCCGCACTTCTGCACGACATTGAATTATTAGAGATTCACTAAATAAGATTCATTCACCTTTCACATTTTTTCGACCTTGATTTTAGGCAGTATGCATATATCATTTGACCGAAGTTTCATGTATAATAAATAGGTTACATTTGAAAGAAGGTCAAAAAATGATTTACAATAATGTGTTGGAAGCAGTGGGACAGACTCCGCTTATCCGCCTTAACAGAATGACGGACGACGACAGCGCGGACATTCTGGTTAAGTTTGAGGCGCTTAATGTGGGAGGCTCCATCAAAACGCGAACCGCGCTCAATATGATTTTGGAGGCGGAGCGCGAGGGACTTATAAACAAGGACAGCATAATTGTTGAACCGACCAGCGGCAACCAGGGTATCGGCTTGGCGCTGGTTGGCGCTGTGAGGGGCTATCGCACCATCATAATCATGCCAGACTCTGTAAGCGAGGAGCGGCGCAAGCTCATACGTCACTACGGAGCCGAGGTAAAGCTGATCCACGACGCGGGCGATATCGGCGCGTGCATTGACGAGTGCCTGAAAACAGCGCTTAAAATGAAATCGAAGGACAGCAGGGTGTTTGTGCCTCAGCAGTTTGCCAACATCAACAACGTTATGGCTCACAAAAAGTATACTGCGCTCGAAATTATGCAGCAGTGCGCAGGTCCCATAGACGGCTTTTGCTCGGGTATCGGCACGGGCGGCACGATCACAGGTATCGGCGAGGTGCTGAAGGCGCAGTATCCCGACATTGAGATTTGGGCGGTCGAGCCCGAAAACGCCGCGATTTTAGCGGGCGGCACGATCGGAACACATTTGCAGATGGGAATAGGCGACGGTATCATTCCCGACATCCTCAACAAAAATATCTATGATGAGATTTATGTCGTGACGGACGAGGAGGCTCTCACCACGGCAAAAAGGCTGGCGCGCGAGGAGGGCTTGATGTGCGGAATATCTGGCGGAACAAACGTAGCCGCCGCGATCAGACTCGCCAAAAAGCTCGGAAAGGGAAAAACGGTCGTCACCGTCCTGCCCGACACCGCCGAGCGGTATTTTTCAACGCCGCTGTTTGAGGAATAAATGCCGTAAAAATGACTTTAATTTTTGAGTTGCGGTGAATTTATTTGTAGATTTGCTTAGAAAATATTTACAATTTAATTTTTTCTCTTGCGTTACGGTTTCTTTTCTGTTATTCTATTAATGCTGAATTTTAAGTTAAAAATGCGGGGAGATGTTTGAATTTGAATAAGTCAAGAATAAAAGTAATCAGCATCGCGGTTGCGGTAGTAATGCTGCTCACAATGGCTTTGGTAAGTATCACCGTTGCAAACGCTTCAACAAACAATTCGGTTGCTCAGACGACCGTAAGCTTCGCGGAGAGCTGATCGGCTTTTATTTAGGCTGTTCCTGCTAATATTTCTATTAATATTTTACCGTCGTGATGACCGCTCGACCCTTTTGCGGCACACGGCGGTTTTTTACAAAGTACTAAAAGTACGCATTAGTACGCATTTAAAAAGTACGCATTTACATAGAATTTGCTGTTAGAACATTTTCTGCAAACCATCAAAACATTAGGTTGAAATTTATAATCAAACGTGATAGAATATAAAAAGTCTTTATAGAGAAAGGATTGACCCACTATGATAAGTGATGCAGTAAGAACCCCCGTGAAGTGTGCGCCTCAGCGCTCGCTGATGCACGCCCTCGGCATGACTGACGAGGAACTCACAAAGCCCCTGATCGGTATTGTCAGCTCCTACAACGAAATCGTGCCCGGTCACATGAATATTGACAAGATAGTAAACGCCGTTAAAACAGGCGTGTCGCTCGCGGGCGGCAACCCGATCGTTTTTCCCGCTATCGCGGTTTGCGATGGTATAGCTATGGGACACAAGGGAATGAAGTATTCGCTTGTAACCCGCGACCTGATCGCCGACTCGACCGAGGCTATGGCTATAGCTCACGCGTTTGACGCCCTTGTAATGGTGCCCAACTGCGACAAGAACGTTCCCGGTCTGCTCATGGCTGCGGCGCGCGTAAATATCCCCACGATTTTTGTAAGCGGAGGTCCCATGCTCGCAGGACGTTTCGCAGGCAAAAAAACCAGCCTTTCAAGTATGTTTGAGGCGGTAGGCTCTTACAACTCAGGCAAAATCACCGAGGAAGAGCTTTTTGAATATGAAAACAAGGTTTGCCCAAGCTGCGGAAGCTGCTCGGGTATGTATACAGCTAACTCCATGAACTGCCTCACCGAGGTTCTCGGCATGGGTCTGCGCGGTAACGGCACAATCCCCGCCGTATATTCCGAGCGCATCCAGCTCGCTAAGCGCGCGGGTATGAAAATCATGGAGCTGCTTGAAAAGGATATCCGTCCGCGCGACATTATGACCGAGGATGCTTTCAGAAATGCTCTTACTATGGATATGGCTTTGGGCTGCTCGACAAACTCAATGCTTCACCTGCCGGCTATCGCCCACGAGTGCGGCATTGACCTCAACCTCGACATAGCGAACGAAATTTCCGCCAAAACTCCCAACCTCTGCCACCTCGCTCCTGCGGGCAGAACCTATATGGAGGATTTGAACGAGGCTGGCGGCATTTACGCCGTAATGAACGAAATCAACAAACTCGGTCTGCTCAACACCGACCTTATGACCTGCACGGGCAAGACGATAGCCGAGAACATTTCGGGCGTGACAAACAAGAACCCCGAAATCATCCGTCCGGTCGAAATGCCCTACAGCACCACAGGCGGTATCGCGGTGCTCCGCGGCAACCTCGCTCCCGACGGCTGCGTTGTAAAGCGCTCCGCTGTGGCTCCCGAAATGCTCAAGCACTCGGGTCCCGCTAAGGTCTTCGACTGTGAGGAGGACGCTATGGAGGCTATTAACAACGGCTTTATCTCCGAGGGCGACGTTGTTGTAATCCGCTACGAGGGTCCCAAGGGCGGTCCCGGAATGCGCGAAATGCTCAATCCCACGTCTGCTATTATGGGACGCGGTCTCGGAAGCTCTGTTGCACTTATCACCGACGGACGCTTTTCGGGTGCGACTCGCGGCGCGTGCATCGGTCACATCAGCCCCGAGGCTGCTGTCGGCGGTCCCATCGCACTGATCGAGGACGGCGACATCGTTGAGATAAACATTCCCGATAACACTATCACACTGAGCGTAAGCGACGAAGAGCTTGCAAAGCGCAGAGCCGAATGGAAGCCCGTTGAGCCGAAAATCAACACGGGATATTTGGCACGCTACGCCAAGCAGGTGTCCTCGGGCGCACAGGGCGCGGTTTTGTCATAAATCAAATAATTATTCAAAGGCAGAGTTTGTGTATCAAGCTCTGCTTTTTGTCTTGATGAAACCCGAAAAATGGTGTACAATATTCCTATAACATTTTCAAAGGACGAAAACCAATGTATAAGCTGCGGCGTTTTTTAAAGGACTATAAAAAGGAATGTATAATCGGACCGCTGTGCAAGCTGTTCGAGGCTATACTTGAATTGTTTGTGCCGCTTGTTATGGCGGGGATCATCGACAACGGGATTCGCGGCGGAGACGAGGGGTATGTTTGGCGAATGGGATTTTTGCTTGTGCTTCTCGCTGTTTTAGGCTGGTCGAGCGCGATGTTCACTCAGTATTTTGCGTCAAAGGCTTCTCAGGGAGCCGGAACAAAAATACGCCGCGCTCTGTTTGAGCATATCGGAACTCTGTCACACGCCGAGCTTGACAGGCTGGGAACTCCCTCGCTGATAACGCGTATCACAAACGACACAAATCAGGTTCAGCAGAGCATTGCGATGATGATCCGCCTGCTCACCCGCGCTCCGTTCATAATCGCGGGCTCGCTTATCATGGCTATGACGATCAATCTTCAGCTGTCGCTGATATTCTTTGCGGCGGCGGTTCTGATCGCGTTTATTTTGTGGTTCATTATGAACCGAAGTATGCCGATCTTCTCCGCTATGCAGAAAAAGTTAGATAAAATCGGCTTGCTCTCGCGGGAAAATCTTTCGGGCAACAGGGTTATCCGCGCTTTTTCAAAGCAGAAAACAGAATGTGCCCGTGTGGACGAGGCGACCGAGGACTTGGCGAAAACCTCGGTCAAGGTCAGCCGTCTGTCGGCTCTGCTCAGTCCGCTGACCTACGCCGTGACGACCTTCGCAATCGTTCTTATCGTGTGGTTCGGCGCGGTGAATGTGAATTCGGGAGATATGAAAACGGGTGAGATCGTCGCGCTTGTCAGCTACATGACGCAGATTTTGCTCGCTATGGTGGTAGTGGCGAATCTTGTCACACTGATGACTCGGGCTTCCGCCTGTGCAGGGCGCATTAACGAGGTTTTTGAAACCGTTCCGAGAGTTACGGAGAATACTTCCGAGCCGATTGAGATTGACAAAACCGCACCCAAAATCGAATTTGAGCGCGTCAGCTTCAACTACAGCAACGACGGCGACGAGGAGCTCAGCGACCTGAGCTTCGCGGTTCCGCGCGGAGCTACAGTGGGAATTATCGGCGGTACGGGAAGCGGCAAAAGCACGCTTATAAATTTGATTCCGCGCTTCTATGACGTCAGCGGCGGCTGTGTGAGGGTTGACGGGCGCGATGTGCGCGACTACCCGTTTGAACAGCTTCGCGGACAAATGGGCATCGTTCCTCAGCACAGCGTTCTGTTCAGCGGAACCATAAGGGAAAATCTGAGCTGGCGAAACAAAAACGCGGACGACGGGGAGATAATTCGAGCCCTCAAAATTTCTCAGTCTTACGATTTTGTGATGAAGCTTCCGCGCGGTCTCGACAGCTATGTGGAACAGGGCGGAAGAAATTTCAGCGGAGGTCAGCGGCAAAGGCTGTGCATAGCCCGTGCTCTGGCGTCAGAACCCGATATTTTGATTCTTGACGACAGCTTTTCGGCTCTCGACATGGCGACCGACGCGGCTCTGCGCAGAGCGCTCAGGGAAAACACATTCGGAACAACAGTTATAATCGTAACTCAGCGCAGCTCTACAATAAGAAACGCCGACCTGATTTTGGCGATAAATGACGGCGAGCTTGCGGGATGCGGAACTCATGCGGAGCTTTTTGAGGACTGCGCCGTGTATCGTGATATCTGCCTTTCTCAGCAGAGCGAAACGGAGGCGGCAATATGAAATCGAATTCTCCGGTCAAAAAGGTCTTAAAAAAATTAAAGCCCTACCGCTTTATATTAGCGGCGGCTGTGCTCTGTGCGCTTGTCAGTGTGTCGCTCACGCTGTACGTTCCCGTGCTCGTCGGTCATGCGATCGACCGCATTATCGGCAAGGGCAATGTCGATTTCGCCGACGTCGCCCAAATACTCGGCTTGATCTGCGGCGCGGTTGTCGGTGTTGCCGTCTGCCAATGGCTGATGAATTGGCTTATAAATCTTGTGAGCTATCGAACGGTTCGCGACCTGCGGCGTGAGGTGTTCCGCAAACTGAACACCGTTCCGCTGTCGTATATTGATACTCACGGTCACGGCGATCTAATCAGCCGCGTTATAAACGACGTTGACGCGGTGGGCGACGGTCTTACTCAGATGTTTTTGCAGCTCTTTTCGGGCATTGTAACGATCATCGGAACTCTGATCTTCATGCTTATAACCGACTGGCAAATCGCTATCGCGGTGTTCCTTTTGACTCCGCTTTCGCTGTTTGTCGCGGGCTTCATCGGCAAGCTGAGTGCAAAGCGCTTCCGTGAGCAGCAGATGTTGCAGGGCGAGATCTCCTCATATGTGGAGGAAATCGTCGGTAATCAGAGGATAGTAAAGGCTTTTTCATATGAAAAGCAGTCCCGCGAAGAGTTCGACAAACTCAACACAAAGCTGTATGACGTCGGCTTCAAGGCGCAGTACGCGGGCGCGCTTGCTAATCCGAGCACAAGACTTGTAAACGCCGTGGTTTACGCCGCCGTGGGAATAATCGGGGCGTTAGCGGTACTGTCCGGCAGACTCACAGTGGGCGGTCTGTCGTGCTTTCTGACCTACGCAAACCAGTATACTAAGCCGTTTAACGAGGTGACGGGCGTTTTGACTCAGCTTCAAACGGGAATAGCCGCCGCAGGACGTGTTTTTGACGTGCTTGAGGCGGAAAACGAAACTCCCGACGCCGACAATGCGGAATCTCCCGAACACAGGGGAGAGGTGATCTTCGACGACGTGAGCTTTTCCTACACTCCCGACAAGCCGCTTATTGAGCATTTTTCTCTAAAGGTAAAAAGCGGCACGCGCGTAGCTATCGCGGGTCCGACTGGCTGCGGCAAAACGACTCTTATAAATCTTCTTATGCGCTTTTACGACGTTAACAGCGGAAGGATCCTTGTTGACGGAACGGATATAAGAAACATGAGGCGCGACGACCTGCGCGCAAGGTGCGGAATGGTGCTTCAGGACAGCTGGCTGTTCTGCGGAACTATAATGGAAAACCTACGCTACGGCAACGAAAACGCCACTGACAGCGAGATAATTGCAGCGGCGAAGGCGGCGTATGCCCACAGCTTTATCCGCAGAATGCCAAACGGCTATGATACTGTGATAAGCGAGGGCGGCGGAAATCTTAGTCAGGGTCAGAAGCAGCTTCTCTGCATAGCCCGCGCCATGCTCACAAATCCAGAAATACTGATTCTTGACGAGGCGACCTCGTCAATTGATACGCTGACCGAGATCCGCGTTCAAAAGGCTTTCGCCAAAATGATGCGCGGCAGAACAAGCTTTGTTGTTGCTCACCGCCTTTCGACAATAAAAGAGAGCGACGTGATTCTTGTTATGCGCGACGGAAACATCGTAGAGCAGGGCAGCCACCGCGAGCTCCTTGCCAAAAACGGCTTTTACAAAGAGCTCTACAACGCACAGTTCGCACAAGCGTGACGCTTGACCCGGTCCGCGCTTCTTACTGTTGAGTTGCCTATAAGTTTTGTTCACGTGTATTATGTTGATTAATACTATTATCAAATAAAATTCTTTAGCATCTGTCGCATAAAATTCCGCATCACCGCGTTGTCATCCTCGGAATCCGTCAGGGATCCTGCGTCCTCCGCCTTGTTATATGAAATTTTCTGCTGACATCTGTTTTAAGCATTTTAATTGAAAATAATATGAAACGACTATTATACGTTTAAATATTGTTGTAGGACGAACCTATGCGTTCCTCTTTTACTGCTGAAAGATAAAACATTCAGGTTATCTTGCACAAAAAAACATTGAATAATTATGCAATATAATAATATAACTTTGCCTAAAAAAGCAAATTACACAAATTATTAGGCTTTGAGTTGTGCAAAGAGCGGATTTTTTCATTTTTCTAAAAACTCATTGTTAATTGTGTACAATTATGTTATACTTATCAGGTGAGATTATACAAACCTGCCAAATTTGTATGATCTCGTTGAAGTACGACTTAATTTGAAGGGAGTTTTTTCTTTTGAAACAATACGACGCGAAAAAAATTATTAATATCGCGCTTGCGGGTCACAGCGGCTGCGGCAAAACCTCGGTCGCGGAGTCCATTCTCTACCTCGCCAAGGCGAGCGACAGACTGGGCAAGGTTGCCGACGGCAACACCACCCTTGACTTTGACAGTGAGGAAATTAAGCGCCGGGTGTCCCTGATGACAGCTGTTGCGCCCATAGAGTGGAAGGGTTCCAAAATCAACATTATCGACACCCCCGGTCTCTTTGATTTTGCCGGCGGAGTTGCCGAGGGAATGCGCGCCGCCGATACCGCGCTTATCGTGGTTTCCGGCAAGGACGGCGTTAACGTAGGAACCGAAAAGGCTGTTGAGGCTGCCAATGAAGCGGGTCTCACCAAGATGTTCTTCGTAAACGGCCTGTGCGACGAGGACGCGCGCTTCTACCGCGTGTTTGAGAATCTTAAATCCACCTTCGGACCCTCTGTATGTCCCGTTGTGGTTCCCTATATTGTTGACGGAAAAGCCAACACATACGTAAATCTGTTTGACTACAAAGCCTATGAGTACAGCGCCAACGGAACTGCAAAGCCCACCGCTCTTCCCGATATGGGCTCCCGTTTGGAGGGTCTGCGCGAGGCTATCAAGGAAGCCGTTGCCGAGACCAGCGAGGATCTGCTCGACAAGTTCATCATGGGCGAGGAGTTCACCCCCGAGGAGATCATTTTAGGCGTATCTCAGGGCGTTAAGGACGGCACTATCTGCCCCGTATTCTGCGGCGACGCTCAGAGCACCTTCGCTATCGACCAGTTCCTCAACAGCCTCACATGGCTTGCTCCTTCTGCGGCTGTAAAGGGCGAGGAAATCGGCGTTGACCTCGACGGCGAGCCTGTAGAGATCAGCGTTAATCCCGACGCAGCTACAGCGGCTGTTGTATTCAAGACCGTTGCCGACCCGTTCATCGGCAGACTTTCATATGTTAAGGTTGTTTCGGGCAAAATCTCTCCCGATATCCCTGTTTTGAATATGCGCACCGGTTCACCCGAAAGAATCACAAAGGTTCTCACCATGACCGGCAAAAAGCAGGCCGACACCAATTACATCGGTGCGGGCGACATCGGCGCGATTCCCAAGCTTGTCTCCACCAAGACGGGCGACACTCTTTGCTCTCCGCTCAGAAAGGTTATCCTCGAAGGAGTCAAGTACCCCGTATCGAGCTATTCAATGGCTATATATCCCGTAAAGAAGGGCGACGAGGATAAGGTTGCGCAGGCTGTTGGCAAGCTTGCCGATGAGGATCCCACAATCAAATTTGAGAGCAACCACGAAACCCACGAAATGGTTATTTCGGGTCTCGGCGAGCAGCATCTTGATGTTGTTATCTCCCGTCTTAAATCAAAATACAACGTTGAAGCCAAGCTCCAGAAGCCGAAGATCGCTTACCGCGAGACTATCCGCAAGAAAGTAAGCGCTCAGGGACGTTACAAGAAGCAGAGCGGCGGTCACGGTCAGTTCGGTGACGTTTGGATCGAGTTTGAGCCGTTTGAAACCGAGAGCCTCGAATTTGCCGAGAGAGTTGTCGGCGGCGCGGTTCCCAAGAACTTCTTCCCGGCTGTAGAAAAGGGTCTGCGCGACGCGATCAAGAAGGGCGTTTTAGCGGGTTATCCCACCGTAGGTATCAAGGCGACGCTTTATGACGGTTCCTACCACCCCGTAGACTCCTCCGAAATGTCCTTTAAGACAGCGGCTTCCCTCGCATACAAGAATGGTATCCCCAACGCCATGCCCACACTGCTTGAGCCTATCGGAAGTCTTAAGGCTACAGTGCCCGACGGCAACATGGGCGACGTCATGGGCGAGGTCAACAAGCGCCGCGGCAGAGTTATGGGTATGTCCCCCGCAGGCAAGGGTATGCAGGTCGTAGAGGCTGAGGTTCCCATGGCTGAAATGGCAGACTTCGCGACATTTATCCGCCAGATCACTCAGGGCAGAGGCTCCTTTGAGTTCTCGTTCGTCCGTTACGAGGATTGCCCCGCCAACGTTGCTCAAAAGGTTATCGAAGCGGCAAAGGCAGAAGCGGAAGAATAAGTTCATATTTTCAATCTGACTTCAATCTGACTTAGATAGATATTAAACTTAGATAGATTTTTAACACAACAGTCTGAAATTCGCTGAATGGTTTGAATTTCGGGCTGTTGTTTTTGTTAGAGGTTCCCTTATGCAAAAGCCCCGAACCGTTCGTGTGGTTCGGGGCTGAGTGCCGAGATATTTGATAAGTGAAATCAATCGAGCGAATTTTTCTGCTTTGCGGGAACTTTTTTCTCGTAGCAGGCGAACGCTTCATCCACAAGCTTTTTATCGGGCTTGGGAGATATCAGGCTCACCACGGGAACGATGATAAGTCCTGCGAGCATTGCGAATGCGCCGCAGTTGATGGGTGACTGCAAAACAACGGGGAAGATCTGCTTCGCGAAAAGGTTGAGAAGCATGATGCCCGCGCCGAAGATAAAGCTGACCCAACAGGCGAGCTTTGTGGTCTTTTTCCAATACAAGCCGTAGAGGAAAGGAGCGAGGAACGCGCCTGCGAGTGCGCCCCACGAAACGCCCATGAGCTGAGCGATGAACTTGACGCTCTCGTTCTTACTCTGAGTCTGATAAATCGCGATAAACGCCGAAATAGCGATGAACACAACAATGAAAATGCGGATGATCAAAACCTGCTTTTTCTCGTTCATCTTTTTGATCACGTTGTCCTTGAGCAGGTCGATAGTCAGTGTAGAGGAGGACGCGATAACGAGAGATGAAAGTGTTGACATTGACGCTGAGAGCACAAGGATAACAACAATAGCTATGAGAATTGGGGGGAGTCCCGAAAGCATCTGCGGTATGATCGCGTCAAAGCCGTCCTTTGCAACATCGACGTCAAACAGTCTGCCGAAGCCGCCGAGGAAGTAGCAGCCGCCTGCAACGATAAGAGCGAACGCGGTGGAGATAACAGTGCCTTTTTTTATATCTCTCTCGTGCTTGATAGCGTAGAATTTTTGAACCATCTGAGGAAGTCCCCATGTGCCGAGCGAGGTGAGAATAATTACGCCTAATAAAGCGAACGGGTCGGGACCGAAGAAGGAGTTGAACGCGCCGGGAATGTCGGTGACAGTCGGATCATTTACCTGAGCGAGTCCGTTGAGGGCTTCCATAAAGCCGCCCTGGTTGATAAGCACGGCGGCAATGACCGCTACTATACCGAAGATCATTATAATGCCCTGAATGAAGTCGTTGATCGCCGTAGCCATGTAGCCGCCCGCGATAACGTAAATTCCCGTGAGAACGCTCATAGCGACGATGCACCAAACGTAGGGGATGTTGAACGCCATTTCAAACAGGCGCGAAAGACCGTTGTACAGGGAAGCGGTGTAGGGAATGAGGAAAATAAAGGTGATGACAGAAGCGCCGATTTTCAGACCTTTGCTGCTGAAACGCTTTCCGAAAAACTCGGGCATGGTTGACGAGTTGAGGTGCTGGGTCATAATTCTTGTTCTTCTTCCGAGAACTACCCATGCGAGCAAGGAACCGATCAGGGCGTTGCCCAAGCCTATCCATGTTGAGGCTATGCCGAATTTCCAGCCGAACTGACCCGCATAGCCGATGAAAATGACCGCCGAAAAATAAGATGTGCCGTAAGCGAAAGCCGTAAGCCACGGTCCGACGCTTCGTCCGCCGAGAACGAAGCCGCTGACGTCGGTGGCGTTTTTGCGGCAGTAAATGCCGACGCCGATCATAACGCCGAAGAACAGCACAAGCATTATGATTTTGATTGCTAAATCCATTTAAAAAACCCCTTTTTAAAGAGTGGAGGGTGGAGAGTGGAGTTGACAGCTCCAATCAAAGCTCCAAATTCCACATTATAAATTTATATTTTTAATTTCATTTTGCTGCGCTACTACGCTTTCACCGCAGTATTTTTTGCGGAGTACGGGCTTTTCGATTTTGCCCGTTGGATTTCTCGGAACGTCGGCAAATATGATTTTGCGCGGGCGCTTGTAGCGGGGAAGAGCCATGCAGAAGGAGTTTACCTCGTCGCTGCTCAGTTCGCGGTCGGGCTTGACC
>JBGUPW010000305.1:0-4222 GCA_045130495.1 Ruminococcus sp.
GCGCTTATTCATATACCGAACGCTTTAAAATGCCGATATACGGCAGGTTGCGGTATTTTTCGTCATAGTCAAGCCCGTAGCCGACAATAAACTCGTCGGGTATCTCGGCTCCGCAGTAATCGGCGGTGAGCGGCACCCTGCGGCGGCTCGGTTTATCGCAGAGCGTGCAAACCTTCACGGAGCGCGCTCCCGACGACATAAGATGGTTGATGACAAAGTTGAGGGTGTTGCCCGAGTCGATAATGTCCTCCACAATCAGTATGTCCTTATCCTTGGCGGATATTGAAAGATCCTTTACAATATTGACCTTGCCCGAGCTTTCGGTTCCTCCGCCGTAGCTGGAAGCGATCATGAAATCGATCTCAAATATCAAGTCGATTTTTGTCATAAGCTCCGCCATGAAAACGATACTGCCCTTGAGCAGCCCGACCATAATGAACTCCTTGCCATTATAATCTTTTTCAATCTGTTTTGCAAGTGTATTCACAATATTTTCCAGTTTTTCCTGCGAAATCAGTATGCTCTCAACATCCTTATGCATCTTTTACGCCCCTTTTTAGTGTTTTTCCGTTTTTTTCCGCATTTATTTTCAAACCCGACGACTGCGCCAACTCCTCTCCCTGAAGCGAGAAGCCCAACCCCTCGCACCATAGGACAACGGAGCCGCTGCACAGCAGCACCAAAGTGTCGCGCCGCTCGGCAGGTATTTTTTTCTCGTTAAGCGCCTTCCGAAGCTGTTTTGTAACGCCGCGCGCGGGAAAAGTGAATCTGTCGCCGCCGCGTCTGCCACGGAACACAAAATCGTTTATTTCCGTATCGGAATTATTTATCTCAGCTGTGATACTCAGACCGCCGTACTCGAACGAAACCGACCCGTAAAGCGGAATCTCGCTCAGCGGCTGAGAAGGCGTTTTTTCGCTGATTCTCAGCAGACCTTGCTTGCATACGGCGATGTGACGTCCCAAATCGACCGCTCCGCCGTTTTTTAGAATACCCCTGAGCAGCTCAAGGTGGCGCGCTTCAACTTGAAAATCCGCGTCAGAACGGCAAAGCAGAGCAAGAAAACGGTTTAGCACAGCTGGATCGGCTTCGAGCAGCGGCTTCGCCGAAAATCCGTTTTCGGTGCGTGCCCGACGGGTAAGATCAAACGCCTGTCGCTCGATGTACTCATCGGCTGTGTTAACGCTGTCGCAGAACCTGAGCAGAGCTTCCTCCAATCGAGGGTTCAGCTCCCTGAGCGCCGGAATAACATTGTGACGGATTTTGTTGCGCGTGTAGTCGTCGCTTAGATTTGTGCTGTCGGTCACATAATCAAGGCCGTTCTCGCGGCAATAAGCTTCGATCTCGTTTCGCGTACAGGATATAAGCGGACGGATATACCTTCCGCGCTTTGCGGGTATCCCTCTCGCTCCCGTAAGCGACGCGCCGCGCGTAAGATTGAAAATCAGTGTTTCGGCGTTGTCGGAAGCCGTGTGAGCTGTCGCCACACGCGCGTCAAGGCTCTGTGCAAGCTCCTCAAAAAAGCTGTAACGCTCCTCGCGTCCGCACAGCTCCTCACTGATTTTCCGCTCCCGTGCAAGGCGGGCTATATCGCGGTGACGGACATAAAAAGGTATATTATATTTCTTACAGAGAATTTTACAAAAGCCTTCATCTCTGTCAGCCTCTTCTCCCCTGAGCTGATGATTCAGGTGAGCGGCGGCTAAATTTAAGTTATATTTTTCTTTTATAGAAATAAGGCAGTGGAACATGGCGACGGAATCCGCTCCGCCCGAAAGCGCCGCTATAACGCAGCCACCGCTCGGAAGCATATCAAAGCGTTCGACCGTTCGGATAACCTTGTTAACCATAGCGCGTCTCCACGTCGGTAAAGCGCATGAACTCGCCCTGCCAATGCAGCTTCACGGTGTTCATCTCGCCGTGACGGTTTTTTGCAACGATGCACTCACCCGAATTCACGTCAACGTCGGGCGCCGCCGCGTTATCGTCATTGTTCTTCTGATAATAACCCTCGCGGTACAAAAAGAGCACGATGTCAGCATCCTGCTCGATCGAGCCCGAATCTCTCAGATCGGAAAGCTGAGGACGGTGATCGGGACGCTGCTCGGAGGCACGCGAAAGCTGTGAGAGCGTTATAACGGGGACGTTAAGCTCCTTCGCCATGATTTTAAGGCTCCTTGTTATCTCGGAGATCTCGTTTACGCGGCTCTCAATGCGGCGCGTGCTCGACATCAGCTGCAAGTAGTCAACCACAACCAAGTCGATTTGGCGCAGACGGCGCAGGCGCGACTTCATTTCGGTTATCGTGATACCCGGGGTGTCGTCTATATATAATTCGGCGTTTTTTAAAATGTCGCTGGCAGGCACAAGACGCTGCCACTCCTCGTCGGTGAGCTTGCCCGTGCGCAGCTTTGTACCTCCGACAAGAGCCTCGGACGACAAAAGGCGGCTTGCAAGCTGCTCCTTTGACATTTCGAGCGAAAAGAACGCCACTGATTTTTTACTTTTACAGGCTACGTTCCGCGCGATATTCAGCGCGAAGCTCGTTTTGCCCATACCGGGACGGGCAGCGAGAATTATCAGATCGCTGCGGTTGAGTCCTGTTATCACGCGGTCGAGGTCGCCTATTCCCGTTGAAACGGGGCGAACGCTTTCGTCAGCCTCGCGGTTGAGCGAATCAAGGCGGTCGAAGGTCTGCAAGAGCACCGCGCTCAACCTTTCAAGTCCGCCCTTTTCGCTTCCGCTGCGGATATCGAAAATACGCTGTTCTGCGGAATCGAGAAGCACCGAAGAATCGTCCTCCGCTGCCGAAGCGTCGTCGATTATCTCGCGCGATGCGATGATCAGCCTGCGCAGCCTGTATTTATCCGCGACTATTTTCGCGTAAGCCACGGCGTTTGAGGGTGCGGGGCAATTGTCAACCAAATCTACAAGATATGTCTTTCCGGTTGATTCCTCAAAACCGCTGTTCTGTTTTAGTTTGTCAAGCAGAGTTACAAAGTCTATAGCCTGTCCGAAATTCATCATTTCCTGCATCGCGGTGAAAATCACCTTATGCAGAGAAACGTAAAAATAATCGGCGGTCTTAACATAGTCAAGCACGCTGTCAAACATACCGTTGTCTATGATGACCGCGCCCAGCACCGCCTGCTCAGCCTCGGCGCTGAACGGAAGGTTAGTAGGATTGTACTCGCCCGAAAAAATATTTTCAGCCATAGTTTTTTCCGTAGAGTGGAGTTTGGAGAGTGTAGTTTGGAGTTAATAGGCGCAAAGCGCCGAATTTATAATGCTGTGAGATATGCCAATGCCTTTAGCTCTCTGCAAAACTGTCATCCCGAAAGGCAGTCGAAAGGATATCCCACGACGGCAACTTGACATTGCATACAAGCATTATTCAATCACAATGTCAAGTTTACAGACAACTACACTCTCAACTCCACTCTCAACTCTCCACACTCCACTCTGATTATTTTAAGTCAGTCTTCGCTTACCTGAATGTCAATGTTTGCCGAAATGCCTGTGTAGAGCTTGACCTCGGCTTTATAGGTTCCGAACTCCTTTATATCGCGTTCAAGCACGACCTTGCGCTTGTCAACCGTGATATTATACTGCTTTTTGATTTCCTCGGCAACCTGCTTTGACGTGATGCTTCCGAAAAGCTTGCCGCTCTTTCCGGCTTTCGCCGTCATGTGGAACACCTTGCCCTCAAGCTTCTTTTTGTCGGCTTCCGCCTGAGCCTTCTGAGTGGCTATTTTATAGTTTTTGGAATTTTCTGCGTTTCTGTATTCGTTCATCGCCTGGGCGTTCGCTTCCTTTGCGAGCTTGCGCGGCAAAAGGAAGTTGCGGGCATAACCGTCGGAAGCTTCAACAAGCTCTCCCCTTTTGCCCAGAGATTTTACATCCTGTAATAAAATTACCTTCATTTCTTTTCCCCCATATTTGTTCTGTATTCTATATCAATATATCAATATATCATAATATGTAATTTGATTTTTCTCCCGTCACACTGCCTCGCTCTCGTCGATCGTGCCGGAAATCGCATCCTTGAGCTGAATTATCGCGTCCTCGATCGTCGTATCGGAAAGCTGCGTCGCCGCCATTGTCTGATGACCTCCGCCGCCCATATGCTCCATAATGATCTGAACGTTTATTCTGCCGTAGCTCCGCGCCGAAATATTTATCCGCTCTTCGTCAGGGAAAACAACAAACGAAGCCGACACGC
>JBGUPW010000306.1:0-2420 GCA_045130495.1 Ruminococcus sp.
AAGCAAGGCGGCAAAGCATATATTTATTGCAGAATGTCATACGGAAATCAAGAGAACCTATGAGAAATCCCGGCAGTGCATAAGCACGACATAAAAACATGACGTTGAATTTTTAGAGGCTCCCTAAAGTATCATCAAACGTCAAATCAATACGTCTGAACCTTATAGATTTTATATCCGTCCGGCTCGGAAACAGGCTCATAAACCGCCTGTTTGCCGTCGGTGCAATAGTGGGAAGTGAAATACTTCTCTTTTTTGAATACAACGTTGTTGTCGATTATATAGATCTTCTTTTTGCTGACAACAGCCTTGTAGATGTTTTCGGGAAGATTGCGTCTGCGCATTGTTTCCGTATTGTGGAAAAATCCGAAATCATCAAGGTTGTCGAGGTAATCCTCGCTGAAGCCCCACATAGGGTGCAGGTAGTTCACGGTTCCCGTGATGAAGCTCTTTTTGGTGACGGGATCCATAACGTAGTAGCAGTCGGGGTTGCGGTCGAGCTCCGAAATCAAAAAGCGCGTGTCGTCCTCCGTGGCGGGTGTCGGGCTGTTGTAGATGTACAAAAATCCGCTTGCGGCGAGCAGCACAACGATCGCGGTGCAGGAAATCAGCATATATCCGTTGTGAGTCCTTATCTTACCGGCGGGCGCCTCACGACGAAGCACCTCAAAGTTGAAAGAGTTGAACAGCATGGTTATCATAAGCACCCAAATTCCGTAGGTCAGGTTGTTGCCGCTGTCGTACAGGAAGCGCAGAGCAAAGCCCGACAAAAAGCCCACTATAAGGTAGAAGAGCGGGAAAAACGAGAAGCGGTTCTTATGATAAAAGATGAACACCAGCGACGTCAGCACATAAACGGATATAACGACTATCGACAGGCTGAGCTGCGTCACCTCGGCATAGTTGTCCTCAAAAACCGCGTACCACACACTGAAAAAGTTTTTGGGATGATCCTTGAGCTGCATTTGATGAACAGCCTTCATCGCACGGGAGTCAAGCCCTGTTTCCGCGTCGTAGTAGCCGTTTTTAAGCAGCTCATAGTCAGCCTCGGTCGCTATGCCTGCCTCGCTGAACTCCTCAATGTGATCGTCGTAGCTCGGATACGGGAGCGAGCTGATCGCGCTCTGAGCAGCGGAATACTCATAATACTCGGAGGCTTGCTCCGTAGCGTGGTTGACGGCGTATGAAAACTGAAACAGCCCCGCCGTGAGAGCCGACACTAAAATGAACATCAGCAAAAACGGGCGGAAATACCAGAAGAGCTTGCGGAACGGCAGGCGGTATTTTCTTTTGGCAATCAAATCGCCGAAGAAAAACGCGAACGCGAATCCGAGCGCAACAAAGAAATAAGCGAAATTCAAAAAAGAGCCGAACACTATTTCAACCACGCCGACCCAGCAGGAAAGTGTGTAGCGCTTTTGGTGGATCGCGAGCAGTACAAGCAGAAAGCCCGCCACACACAGCAGCGCAGAGGTGCGCGTGCTGTCAACGCTTGTGTAATGGTCAAGAGCGAACATTATGGTCAGAATTGTCGAAAAGACAAAAGCCTTTCGCTTGTTGTACTTGTCGGCAAAAACAAAGGTTATGGAAACAAACGCGAAAAATGACGCGATAACCTCAAACAGCACAAAACAGTTGATATTCGGAAACGCGTACTGCGCTGTGCCGATAAGCATGGCAAGTATATAGTTCACGGAAGAGTTGGTGTAAACGTGAAGCTTGCCTATGGCTATTGAATTGTAGAAATCCGCCGTTCCGTCATAGCTGAACGAAGTAAATAAGACGCAAGCCGCCAAAAAGACCGCGTTCAGCACAAAGGCGAACAGAAAACTGCTTTTCCAAACCGTTAAAATCTTCTCTTTCATAATGCGCTGCCCCTGAATCTGTAGAGTGGAGAGCGGAGCTTTCGGTTTACGCAGCCGGACGGCATAACTTCTGCCGCCGATGGGATTTTTCCTTGCTTAAAGTTTGTTCATTGCCTGAGGGAGCCCGCCGGGGGCTCCCTGCAAACTTTAGGCAATACCGCACAATTACGGTGTGCGGATTGCGAAGTAAGATTTTTCGTCAGATTGTATAAATAAATTGAGGTAAGGCTGACGCCTTGCAGAGATTTTTTGGACAGTCTGACGGAACAAGCTTCAAGCAAGGCGTGCGCCGCGAATTGTGCGGTGTTGCCTTAACAAACATATTTATTCATCGGAGCCGGGTACGACCTCCGGAACTGCATTATTGTAAACCTAAATCATCAATTGTCCGTTGAAACAGCTTCGCTCTATATAAAAATCGTTATTCAAAATTATTCTTCCGAATAATCGTTTTCGTCATCGTATGAGCTGTTTTCGCTTGAACTGCTCTCGCTTGAGCTGCTCTCGGAACTGCTGCTCTCGGAACTGCTGCTCTCGGAGCTACTCTCATATGAT
>JBGUPW010000307.1:0-13706 GCA_045130495.1 Ruminococcus sp.
ATGTTAGATCAGGAAAAATTAGTTCTTACCAATCTCTACAAGACAATTGAGAACAGAAGAGACAATCCCGTAGAAAACTCCTACACCTGCTATCTTCTTGACAAGGGAATCGACAAGATACTCAAGAAGGTGGGCGAGGAGTGCGCCGAAACCATCATCGCCGCAAAGAACGGCGACCATGTTGAGACCATCTACGAAATTGCCGATTTGCTCTATCATTTGATTGTTATGATGGTTGATCAGGGTATTCCGCTTGAAGAGGTTTTGGCTGAAATCGCGAGCCGCAGCAAAAAGACACAGAATCTCAAGCCGACCCATAAGGTTGACAAAAATACTTGATCGGTTTTAGGCGCAGGGTGTGAGCCGCCGACCGGGGCAATTTTCAGTTGAATATTAATTTTTCACAATACACAATACACACTAAAAAAGCTAATAAAACAAGCCCTATGACAGGTTGTGTCATAGGGCTTACGTTTAAATCAACTTGTATGTAATTATTCTTCAATGAACCGACGCGGGCAAAAAACGTGAGATCGCATTTTTGAATTCTTCGTCAGGCTCTTTATCAAGCAGCAGCTCAATGGGTTTGTTGATGTCCAGTGAAAAAACACCGATAAGCGAGTGAGCGTCAACGGTATATTCGCCGCTTTTTATCATCATTCCAATGTTGGGAAACTGTGCCAAAGTTTCAAAAATGTCGATTAACCCGTTCTTGTTTACGGCAGCAATGGGTAAGGAATACATTGTGATCACCTCATATTTTGACAAAAAAGAATTATATTACATAACTGTAATATTATTTTATCACCTTTTCGACAGATAATCAATAGAATAATGCAAAATAATCTAAAAATAATATAAAATCAACATATTGAATAAAAAGGAAGAACAAAATTATGCATTTTAATATACTTACGCTCGGCTGCAAGGTCAATCAGTATGAATCTCAGGCGATGCGCGAGGATTTACTGCGGCACGGCTTTGAACAATCGCCCGATAAAGAGAGAGCGGATATAACCGTCATCAACACCTGTACCGTGACCTCTGTCAGCGACGCAAAAAACCGCAAGCTGATAAACCGCGTGAGGAGGAATAACCCCGGCGGTATCATCGTGCTTACGGGCTGTATGCCGCAGGCGTTCCCCGACGAGATGAAGGATTTTACCAACTGCGATATCATTTTGGGCAACAAGGAGCGCGCAAGGCTGATTCCGGCTATCGAGGAGTATATTTCAAATAAAACGCCCTTAACGGATATCCCCGCTTATCTCGGCTCCGATACATACGAGAGCCTGACCGTCAGCTCGTTTGACGAGCACACCAGAGCCTTTATTAAAATCGAGGACGGCTGCAACCGCTTTTGCTCATACTGCATAATCCCGTATGCGAGGGGAAGGGTGCGCTCCAAGCCGCTTGAGGATTTGCGCCGTGAGCTTGAAAACGTGGCGCTGAACGGCTACCGCGAGGTTGTGCTTGTGGGAATAAATCTGTCCGCTTACGGGTTGGGAGAGAGCTTTGACCTTGCCGACGCGGTAGAAGCTGCCTGTGCGGTTGAGGGGATAGAGCGCGTTCGTCTCGGTTCGATAGAGCCCGAGCAGATGGACGAGCCGCTAATCAAACGCCTTGCCGCTCAGGAGAAATTCTGTCCGCAGTTCCACCTCTCGCTTCAAAGCGGCTGTGACAACACGCTAAAAGCGATGAACCGCCATTACAACGCCGCCGAATACGCGGAGATCGTCTCACGGCTGCGCTCGGCGTTCGACAACGCCGCAATGACCACTGACGTAATGGTTGGCTTTGCGGGCGAAAGCGAGGAGGATTTTCAGGCTTCAATGGATTTTGTAAAAAGCATAGGCTTTGCAAAGGTTCATGTTTTCCCGTATTCGCTCAGAAAAGGAACCCGCGCCGAGCGTATGCCCGACCATGTTCCGCCCGCAGAAAAGGAACGCCGCGCGCGCCTCATGGGGGAGCTGACCGATAGTGAAAGACAGAGGTTCCTCCGCTCGCAGACAGGGCGCACGGAGCCTGTGCTGTTCGAGCGTCTCCGGCGCGGATACCTCGAGGGCTACACCAAAAACTACACGCCCGTTCGCGTGTTTTCGGATGATACATCACTATGCGGCAAAATAGCAAACGTAAAGCTCACAGAGGCAAAAGAGGATTGGTGCATTGGAGAATTGACAATGTACGATTGACAGTGGACAATATGTTATAATGCTATCCTTTGGGTCGTAGTGGCGCACCCGCGTGTGCGCCCGGGGGTGTTGAATCAAACGTATTGTTTCCTATCAACAATCGGACGGGAAACAACACATCGGTGCCGAGGGAGCCCGCAAGGGTTTCTGCCCCCTAATAGGGGGATAGAGGGGGTCTGGGCGTAAGCCGTACCGCCGCTACGATGTCAATGTAATGTTTACTGTCAATTTCACCTTTACAGTCGTAGTGACAGGGCTTGCCCCTGTCAAAACGTTTCCTTGAAATGGACATAAAACGCGTGCGCGAACCCATAAACAATTCAACGCCCGGAAGCGCGGACTGTATGCGGCGTCACACCGCTGTATGTTGGTGAAGGCTGCTTTTGGGGGCTGCGACACACAAAAAACGGCTTAGCTATGCGGTTTTTCGGTGTTGTGTCAGTTGATGTACGTTGTTTGTTATATACCTCCTGTATAAAATAAAAAAAATAAAAAACAGTATAAAAACAGTATAATATATATTTACTTTTTTCTTATTTTACTACACTACATATATACTTTATATACATAACATACACTTCAATTAAAAAAAGGCTTGTTTATGCGGTTTTTTCGATGTTGGTTTTTCTGATTTGTGCCTTCATAACCTTCATAGCCTGCATTCCTCATCATTAATGCCTCAGTATGATTTCTTTCAAGTTTTTGAGCTCATTTTCGGCTTTTGGGTCATTCAGCGAGGCATAGCTGTACAGCATAAAGCCCTTGTACTTATTATTCTTTTTCAGAATATTATATTCCTCGGCGAGAATATCGTCACGGTCAAGCCATGTTCCCTCGTCTGCTTCGGTGCCTGCCTTGTAGCCTGCGAGTCCCGCGTATAGGCGCACTCCCTCAGCGAAGCTCAGCGAATCCCATTCGTTCAGAGCTTCCTCAAAGCCGAGATACGGGTGGTCTATGCTTAAATAGAGCTGCGGACATATGTAATCAATATAGCCTCTTTTGCCGCACCAGCTCACCACGTCTGCGCACAGAAAATCGTTGTTTGAGAGGTTGCCCTGCGGAGAAACACCGAAAACAACGTCGCTTCGGCTTTTGTGAACAGTCATATAGGTTTCGGATATGAGCAGTTTGACGTTGAAGCAGCGCCACGTGTGCAAATCCATTGGGTTGTCCTTCGGCGCGGTTTTGAGATAGGTTTCGTAGCGTTCGCTGTCCTCGTCCTCGATATCCTCGGGATAGAAGTAGTCGTCAAACTGGATTCCGTCCACGGGGTAGTTCTCCACGATCTCCTTTACGCCGTCGGTTATCAGCTTGCGTGCTTTTTCGTTTGAGGGGTCGAGTATTATTCCGCTCTCTGTTTCGATTCCCAAACCGTTTTCTATTGTATAGGGGTTATCCTCGCTTAGCTTTGAGGGCGTATTCTCAGCCGTGACGCGGTAGGGATTGACCCACGCGTGAAGCTTCAACTCGTATTTGGCACAGATATCGCAAATCAATCTCAGAGCGTCATAGCCCGCGCTTTTGCCTTGCTCGCCCGACAGAATGTGCGACGGCGGATAAATCGACGATTCGTAAAGCGCGTCGCAGAAAGGCCGCACCTGAACAATAAGGGTGTTGAACCCGAAGTCCTTACAGTCGGCGGCAATCGAATCGAATTTCTTTTTGAACGCGGCTTCGCTTTTGTCGCTTTCGTATTCCATTGTCAAATCCATAAAGCTGACCCACACCGCTCTCATATCGTCCGTTGTTTCGTCCGTACGAACCGAATAAGCCTGCGAGACGGTGGCGGCTGTCTGCCGTGCAGTGCTCTTGTTCGTGTTCTGCCTGCTGACCGAGCTTATGGTTATCATCGCTGTAAGCAATACGGCGGCTGTGATAATTGCGGCAGGTTTTTTATTTTTCAAAAAATATCATCTCCGGAGTATAAAAATGATTTTTCTCTATATATATTTAGCATTGATAAGTTTGATCGCTGTCATAATAACAGTATTTGACAAGGTTCGGGCGATACATCACGGTTGGCGCGTCAGGGAATCGACCCTGCTTATTATAGCTGCACTCGGAGGAAGCGTTGCGATGCTACTGACAATGCTGCTGATTCACCATAAAACCAAAAAGCTTAAGTTTATGTTAGGTATTCCCGTCATAATTTTGTTACAGGCGGCGGCTGTGATAATCGTTTGGAGAGTCTTTTATGCCTGAGCAGCTTAGATTTACGGTTCCGCATGAATACGACGGCAAGCCCGCCAAATATTTTTTGAAGGGCTTCTGCGGCTTGTCCACAAGAATGATAACATCTTTGAAGCGCGAAAAAGAGGGTATCATGCTGAACGGCAAAATTTTGCGGACGGTTGACCCTGTTTTCGCGGGACAGGAAATAGTGATAACCCTTCCCGACGAGGAAAGCCCGTATATTGAGCCTGTCGGCGGCGAGCTTGATATCAGATATGAGGACAGCTTTTTGCTTATCATAAACAAGCCGCCCTATATGCCCGTTCACCCCGTTAAGCAGTATCAGACGGACACTCTTGCAAATCGGGTGATCGCTTATGCGCAAAGCAGGGGAGAGAGGTACGTTTTCAGAGCGGTCAACCGCCTCGACCGCAATACATCTGGCTTGGTGATGACCGCTAAGGACAGATACACGGTGAACAAGCTCAAAAACCGCGTTTATAAGGTGTATTATGCGCTCGTTCACGGAGAGCTGAACGGCTGCGGCACGGTTTCAAAGCCTATCGGACTTAAAGAGGATTCAAAAATAGTTCGTCATGTGCTGAGCGAGGGAACGCCCGCGATAACTCACTATGAGCCTGTTTATTCTAATAAAGAATATTCATTAATAAGGCTGTGGCTCGAAACGGGCAAGACACATCAAATCCGCTGTCACATGGCGTATTTGGGACATCCGCTGTTAGGTGATGATCTGTACGGCGGAAGCCGAGAAAAAATTCCGCGTCAGGCGTTGCACTGCGCGGAAATGAAATTTGAACACCCTGTTACAAATCGGGAGATTATTGTAAAAACCGATTTGCCGAAGGAGTTTTCAGATATAATAGGAAGCTTTTAAAGGCTGTCTTAATTCTTTTTCGGAATAAAATCCGATCTTGATACAAAAAAACATCCGAATCATTCCTTTTACGGAAAAAGATTCGGATGATTATTTAGGAACCGCCGATCAAATGCCGTGCAAAGCGCAACGGTTAACAAAAGTTCAAGAAACAAAAAAACAAGGGACGAATTGAGTTGTCAATTCTGTTTGGAAAAAGCTCGGCTTGCGCGGCAAAATCAGAGGTTCTTAAATGCAATATTTTGTTTCCATACAGGTTGGTTACAGATTTAATTTTAACATTCCTTTGCAAAATATGTCAATCAAACAAAAATACATCTGTTAAACCTGCTTTTGAATGATTAAACTCATGGTTGAATTTTCTTTCGGAACATCGGGAAAATGCAGCTGATTTTATAAACCATTGTTTCAGCAACGGGACGTTTCCTTAACGCGGCAGTCCAAGAAGCCCGAAAGTATCAGTTGCTTGACCTTGACCGTTAATTGTTTCGATGTTATACTTTTATCAACAATTATAATATTATCAAATTAGACTATTTAACATCTGTTTGATGTATTTTAATTAAAAATAGAATATAAATTTTTTCGGAGAAAAGAAATGATAATTCGTGAACACACAAAAAATGATTTGCCTCAGATGATTTCAATTTGGAACGGTGTTGTTGAGGACGGGAACGCTTTTCCGCAGGAGGAGCTTTTAAACTCCGAGACGGGAGAGGCTTTCTTCGGAGAACAAAGCCTGTGCGGAGTTGCTGACGACGACGGCAAAACGGTTGGGCTGTATATACTTCACCCGAACAATGTCGGACGCTGCGGTCATATCTGCAACGCGAGCTATGCGGTCAGCCCCGAATGTCGCGGAAGGCATATCGGAGAAATGCTCGTTAAGGACTGTATCGCTCGGGCGAAAAAGCTCGGTTTCAAAATTTTGCAGTTCAATGCCGTTGTTGAAACCAACATTCCCGCACGCCGCCTTTATGAGAGCTTGGGCTTTGTGCAGCTCGGAGTTATACCTGGCGGCTTTCGCATGAAGGACGGCAGCTATGAGAACATCTGCCCTTATTACTATGTCTTATGATCGGAGGTAAAGAGGTAAAAATGACTTCAACCGAAACAAAAAATGAACTGACGCGCGAGAAAAAAGTGATTCGCACAAGTATCATAGGAATTGCCGCCAATGTGCTTCTTGCGGGCTTTAAGGCGGCTATGGGAATACTCTCAAATTCCATAGCGATCACTCTTGACGCGGTCAACAACATATCCGACGCGGCTTCCTCGGTAATCACTATCATAGGAACAAAGCTTGCGGGCAAGGCTCCCGACAAAAAGCATCCCTTCGGCTACGGCAGAATAGAATATCTGAGCGCGATGATTATAGCTGTAATCGTGCTCTATGCGGGAATCACCTCGTTTACGGAATCCGTCAAAAAGATCATCACGCCCGAAACCCCGGAATATCCGCCTGTGGTTTTGATTATCGTGGCTGTCGGCGTATTGGTAAAGATTGTTCTCGGTCGTTACGTAAAGTCGGTCGGAGTAAAAATCAATTCGGAATCGCTTATCAATTCGGGCGAGGACGCGACGCTCGACTCGATCATCTCGGCTTCGACCCTCGCGGCTGCCGCAATTTACCTGATTTGGGGGATATCGCTTGAGGCGTGGCTCGGCGCGGTAATCTCTATCGTGATTATAAAATCGGGTATTGAAATGCTCGGAAGCGCGATATCTCAGATTTTGGGAGAAAGAGCCGACGCGCAGCTTGCAAGAGACGTCAAGGCGACGGTCTGCTCGTTTCCCGAGGTCAGAGGAGCCTACGACCTCGTTCTGAACAATTACGGTCCCGATCACTTTAACGGCTCCGTTCACATTGAGCTTCCCGACGACTGCACTCTGAACCGTGCCGACGAGCTAATCCGTGAGATCACCTCGGAGGTTTACCAAAAGCACGGTATCATCCTTACCGCGATAAGCATTTACTCGATCAATTCGGAAGATAAGGAGCTTGTTTCTCTGCGCGAGGGTATCGACGAAGTCATCGCCGATCATCCCTATATCCTCGGTATGCACGCGCTTTCGATTCAAAGGGAGAGCAATACCGTTCGCGTCGATTTTGTTGTCAGCCTTGACGCGAAAGACAGGCAGGGCGTTTTTGCCGAGGCAGTAAGCGCCGTTGAAAAGAGATTCCCCGAATATAATTTTTATGCAATTATGGATACGGATTTTTCGGAGGGATAAATTTAAGACAAAAAATCCCTTGTATAAATTGCAAAACTGTAGTATAATAACCATAGGTATACATTCGTGCATATCTGTGGTTATTATTGCTTTTGGTGGTGCTGCAAGATTATGAAGCTTCATTTAAAACGAGACGTTTCGGCAGGCAACACTCGTTTTTCGGTGTTTGACGAGCTCGGCGCTGAAAAGTACCGCGCTGTTTCCGTAAGCACCAAGGTAACAAAACGGACAAATCTTATTCTGCTTGACAATGAAGAAAACACGGCTGCCAAAATCCGCCGTCTTCCGATCGTCGGCGCGTATGCCTTTGTGCTCAAGGTCGGGCGCGCCCACATCACATTTGTAATCGTTCCCACCAAAAACAATATGCTCTCCAACTTTTACGGCAATAACTGGCACATCAACGGCAACATAGCCGCCAAAAATTTCACCGTAAGCGATGTTGACAACACCGTTATCCTTAGCCACCGCCGCCACGCCGATTACTGCACTCTTGAGATTTTCGATCCCGAAAACGAGCTGTACTGCATTGCGGTGTCGATTTGCGCGAACCTGATAAATACAATTGAAAAGCCCGTCGTCAAGACGGCGAATATATAACAATAGCATGAGCGCAGCGCGCTCAATTCATGCCGAAAGCAATTCACGGCAAAGCCAATTCACGACCGCAGGTCAATTCATTTCACAGACGTTTTCGATAACGGAAAACCCTGAGGCAGGAATGAATTGCTGCATTAGCAGCATGAATTGTGTCTTTGACACATGAACAGCGCCGTTGGCACATGAATTGCGGCAGAGCCGCATGAAGAACCGGAGGTACACTATGGACAAACTGTTAAAGCTTTTAAGTGAAAACGCGCATTTCTCGACCGCGGAGCTTGCGGCTATGCTCGGCAAGCCCGAGGAATTTGTAAAAAACCAAATAACCGAATATGAAAACAATGGCGTAATAAAGGGTTATCAGGCGATAATCAACTCTGAAAATTTAGAGGATAGCTTCATCGAGGCACTTATCGAGCTAAAAGTCACTCCCAAAAAGGAAACGGGCTTTGACGATATCGCGGAGATGTGCATGGCATTTGAAGAGGTTGAGTCGGTGTATCTCATGGCGGGCGTTTACGACCTCGCGCTTATAGTGCGCGGTCAGACCATGCAGGAAATAGCCATGTTTGTGGCTAAAAAGCTTTCCACTATCGAAGGCGTGCTTTCAACGGGCACCCACTTTATAATGCGCCGCTACAAGGACAGAGGTATCTGCCTTACCGACTTCGACGCCGATAAGGATGAGAGGAGCTTAATTCTGTGATAGATTATGACAAGTATTTAAACGGCGCAATAAAAACGCTTGCTCCGTCGGGCATACGGAAATTTTTCGATATCGCCAACGAGATGGACAACGTGATCTCGCTGAGCATCGGCGAGCCCGATTTTCAGACGCCGTGGCATATCCGCGACGAGGGTATCCGCACCCTTGAAAAGGGCAGAACATGGTACGCTCCCAACCGCGGCTTTTCCGATTTATTAAAAGAAATCTCAAATTACTACGAAAGGCGTTTTTCGCTTACATACAATCCGCAGGAACAGGCGCTCGTCACCGTAGGCGGCAGCGAGGCGATTGACCTTGCGTTCCGTACCTTGGTTGACGATGGCGACGAGGTTATTATCCCGCTGCCCGCGTTCGTCTGCTACAACCCGCTCTGCATAATGGCGGGCGGAGTTCCCGTTAACATCAACACAAAAAACGAGGACAATTTCAGGCTTAAGGCTTCCGATTTGGAGGCGGCTATCACGCCGAGAACAAAAATGCTCGTTCTCCCGTTCCCGAACAATCCCACGGGCGCTATAATGGAGCGCAGGGATTTGGAGGAGATTGCCGAGGTAATCAAGCGGCACGACCTTATCGTGCTCTCGGATGAAATCTACTCCGAGCTGACCTACGGCGGAAGGAACCACGTTTCCATCGCCTCGATCGACGGGATGTACGAGCGCACCGTTGTTATCAACGGCTTCTCAAAATCCTACGCCATGACGGGTTGGCGTTTGGGCTACGCGCTGGGACCCGCTCCGATCATTTCTCAGATGACAAAGCTGCATCAGTACGGTATAATGTGTGCCCCCACCACCGCGCAGTACGCCGCAATCGAGGCTCTGCGCAACGGCGACCGCGATGTTAACCATATGCGTGACGAGTACGATATGCGCCGCCGTTTGGTTGTTGACGGCTTCAACGAAATGGGTCTGAGCTGCTTTGAACCTCTCGGAGCCTTTTATGTGTTCCCGTGCATTAAGTCAACGGGGCTGAGCTCCGAGGAGTTTTGCACGCGCCTTATTATGGACAAGCACGTTGCTGTTGTTCCGGGAAACGCCTTCGGCAAATGCGGCGAGGGCTTTGTAAGGGTTTCGTACTCGTATTCATTAAAGCATTTAAAGGTCGCGCTCGCGCGTATCAGAGAATTTGCAGAGGAGCTTAAGAATGGAAGTAAAGCTTAAAGCACCCGCCAAAATAAATTTATCGCTCGACGTGCTGGGCAGGCGTCCCGACGGATATCACGAGCTTTCAACAGTGATGCAGACAATTGATTTGTGCGACGAGATCACCCTGACTGATAACGACAGCGGCGAGGTGACGGTTTCCTGCGACTATGAAGGCATTCCCTGCGACGAGAGGAACATCTGCGTAAAGGCTGCTTACAAGTTCTTTGATTACAGCCGTATTCCCGTGTCGGGCGTTCACATCGACATTCACAAAACAATACCCGCTCAGGCGGGGCTTGCAGGCGGAAGCAGTGACGGAGCTGCGGTCATCGTCGGCCTTAACTATCTGTTCAAGGCAAAGCTTACGCCGTCCGAAATGCTCGATATAGGTGAGAGGATCGGAGCCGACGTTCCGTTCTGCATTTCGGGAGGAACCAAGCTCTGTACGGGAATAGGCGCGACGATGAAAAAAGTGCCGTCGCTCCGCGGAGTTTATGTGGTTATTTGCAAGCCCGACACCGTGAGCGTTTCAACGGCGGAGGCATATCAAAAGGTTGACGCGCTCGCGCCGCACCCGTGCTTCACCGACGAAATGGTAAAGGCGCTTTACAGCCGCGACCTGTACATGATAACCTCGACCATTTTCAACGACTTTGAGCTTGCGCTGCAAATCCCCGAGGTCACCCAAATCAAAAAAACCATGCTCGACAGCAAGGCGATGGGCGCTGGAATGTCAGGCTCGGGCTCGGCGGTGTTCGCTGTTTTCTCAAGCGAAAGCAAAGCGAAAAAATGCGCCGAAAAGCTGAAAGAAAAATACCCCGAGACCTTCGTCTGCAAGCCCGTAAAAACAGGCTGCAAGGTCGTTGCGACTGAGTCGCCTTCAGGGCGCCTATTAAACAAATGATATGATTAAAGCCTTCCTTCAACGGCGCGGTTAAACGCGTGCAAAGAAGGAAGGTTTTTTACTCTGTTTAGAAGCGCGAACTGCCCGCCGGCTCAGCCGGCCGCGAACCGGGTGCAGCTTCAAGCTGCGAAAAACTTGATCGTAAACACGCTTCCCTTGCCCGGCTCCGAATCTGCTCTTATTGTGCCTCCCGCTTTTTCAATGATCGCTTTTGAGAGGGCGAGACCGATTCCCACGCTTTCGTCGGAGGAGTTTTTGCCCTTGTAGAAGCGTTCAAAGATGTGGGGGAGATCGGCTTTGTCGATTCCCTGACCGTTGTCGGAAATGGTGATTTTTGTGTAGAGCCTGTTGGCTTCGGCGCAAAGCCTGACCTCGCCGCCCTCGGATGTGTGCTCAACGCAGTTTTTCACGATATTTGTCAGCGCCTCGCACAGCCACTTTTTATCGCAGCTCAGACTTACGCCGTTGTCGTTTGACAGCACCGAAACGCCTTTCAGCTCGGCTAAAACCTCGGTGCTTTTGCAAACATCCGAAAAGACCTCACCGAGCGGCACATCCCGATTTTTAAGAACTATCGCGTCAGCATCGAGCTTTGAGAGCGTCAGAAGCGACTGCACCAAAAAGCTTATGTGATTTGCAGAGCGGTTGATGTCGCGCAGAAATTCCTGCCGCAGTTCTACAGGCATTTCGGGATTGTCGAGCAGATTTTCCGTCATAATTATCGTTGAAGTCAGCGGAGTTTTGAGCTGATGTGAAATATCCGAAAGCGCGGTTTTCAGGTTCTCCCGCCCCTCCGCCGAACGCTGTGCCGATTCGCGCAGGGTGACGGTGGTTTTGTAAATCTCGTTTTGCAGACGGGAGTCCACGTTTTCGCTGTTGCTGTCAAGGGCTAAATCATAATCGCCGCAGTTGATTCGCACAAGGTAATCGGTCAGTTCGTTTAGCTTTCTTTTTTGCCTGTGCAGGCAGTACGCGAACACCGTGAAGCAGACCGCTCCGCAGAGCAGGCAGACCGCGAATGAGACCGCTGCGGCTTTTATGCTGTCATCACGGCTGCTTTTTATCGCCCAGTCCTTCTCGTCGACACCGAAGGCTTTCAGCATTTTTTCCGTGTCAACGGTGCTTGATTCTCCGTTTATTATTTGCATGATCTCCGAGTCGGTGATCTCCGGATCATGTGCCCTGATATTTGAAATGAGCTGAACCACAGCCCTGTTGTTGTTCTCGCGAAGGGCGTTGAGCGACAGAAATGAGCACAGAACGCTCAGTGCGCAGCAGACTGCGACCGCCGCTGCGAACAACAGAACAAGCCGTTTTTCTGTCCTCATACGTCCTCCATTCTGTAGCCCGCACCCTTGACCGTTTTGATAGTGTCGGCTCCGAGCTTCTGCCTGACGCGCCTTATATAAACCGACAGAGTGTTGTCGTTTACATAGTTGCCCGCGATATCCCAGATTTTTTCGAGTATCATTTCGCGCGTCACCACCGCGCCGTGGTTTTGTATCAGCAGGGAACAGACGCGGTATTCGAGCGCGGTCAGTTCGATTTTTTCGCCGTTTCTGAAAACAGCCTGCTTATCGAGGTCAAGGGTTATCACGCCTACGGTTATGATATTCTCGCTCTTGCGCGTCAGGCGCTTTACCCGCGCGATCAGCTCACGAGTGGAAAACGGCTTGGTGATGTAGTCCTCTGCGCCGAGGTCGAAGCCCTTAACAATGTTGTCCTCGTCGTCCAGCGCGGTCAGAAAAATCACCGGGGCATTGTTCACGCGGCGAATATCCTTGTATAAGTCAAATCCGTTTCCGTCGGGCAGGGTTATATCAATTATCATCACGGCGTAATCACCGCCGATCTTAGAGTAAGCCTGTTCGCAGTCCGCGCAGATTTCGGTCTCGTATCCCGCGCTTTGAAGCGAAAATGCCAGTCCCTTGGCTATAGCCCTGTTGTCCTCAATAAGCAGTATTTTCATGTTTATATATTCTCGTTTCTTATCGTTTCAATAATGTTTTGTTTGCGCACCTTTGCGATCGAATAGCGCATTATCATCCACACCGCAAGTCCCACGGCGACAATGGAAATAAGTATCGCGAGCCACGGGAATTGATATTCAAGCGGTTGACGCTGACTGTAAATGAGCTTTATAATCCAGCCGCCGAGCAAGCCGATAGGTATGCCGAACAGCAGTGATTTTACCGAATAAAACACGCTTTCAAGGCTTATCATTCGGTTGAATTCGCGGCGGGTCATTCCGATCGAACGAAGCGAGGCGAACTCTCTTGCGCGCAGGCGCATATTGGTGGAAATGGTGTTGAAGATATTTGTAACGCCTATCAGAGAAATAGCAAAAATAAAGCCGTATACAAAAATCTCGATAACAAGCGTTACGCCGTTTATCATTCTCGCCTGAAAATCGTAATTCTGCACCCAAACGCTGCCGCCTAAGATATCGCTGAGTTCCTGCTCGGTTTTATCGGGATCTGAGGATTGGATGTATATGTCGGAGCTGACGGGATAAATGTCGTCGGGCAGGTTTTCCTTCATCCAATCAAGGCTTACCAGAACGTTGCCCTCGCTTAATAATCCCGTTTCGCTGAATTTTTCCAACGCTTCGCCGCGTTTCAGTTCTCCCGCAAGCTTGAGCAAAATGCTGTTTTCCTTGACGTTAGAATCATCGTTTGATACAGTGAAAAGCAGTTCAACCTCGGTATCCTTGGGATTTTTTATAAGCTTGCCCGTAACGACCGCCTTGCCATCGGAGTCGGTGCTGCTGTTTTCGTTGCAGATGATGCCCTTGTCCTTCGCGTATTCATAATCAATGCCGCACTCTTTG
>JBGUPW010000308.1:0-5029 GCA_045130495.1 Ruminococcus sp.
TGCCCGATGAGGAACAGCATGATACCGACCTTATCAGAAACGGAATAAGATTCAAGCTCCACAACAACGAGATTGTAACGAGCTTTGACGGCGGTGCTTCTTACAACACCGATAAGGCTGTCAAGGAACAGCAAACCGCGACCGCTCTTGAAGGCTTTGATAAGCCGGCGGCAAACGCGAACGAAACCCGTATAGAGATCGTCCGTCATAAGGACGAAAACGGTCAGCCGGTCAAAATTGACGGCTACACCGTTGTTGACGTTTATTACTTCTACACGAGAAACACCTATACGCTGAAGTTCAGAAACAGCAATCATAAGGATAATGACCACACAAGAGAGGGCGTTTACTTCGACCAGAGCATAGCCGAGTTTGAGTACACTCCCGTTTATCACAACCCCGATTTGGTGAATTATTACAGATTCGACGGCTGGTATCTGTCTCCGCTTTATAAACAAAAGGCTGATTTCAGCACGCTGAGAATGCCCGCCGACGATATGACGCTTTACGCCAAATGGGTTCCCGTCAAGGAAAAAGTCACCTTCTACAACGACTATAGCAAGTTTATCGGGAACGAGGAAAGTATAAACACCTGTCAGGTCGATTACAACACCAAGATAAACACCACCGAGGTTCCGACACTGTCGGCGGACGGCAGATATAAGCTGACGCCTCCGACAAAGCGTTCGACCTTCTCGGGTTGGTACTACTTTGACGAAAGCAACAAGCCAATCCGCTTCGACCCGGAATCAATTCCCGTGACACATGAGTTGAAGCTGTACGCCGAATGGACGTCAGCCGATACCGCCGAGTACAAGGTCACATATACCGAAAAGGGCACGGGCGTTGAAGTTGCCGAGCCGACTGTAGGCGCGGTGTTCGTGTCAAAGACCAAGTCTTTCCCGGCGAAGAGCGGCGAAGAGCTGAACGCGGAGCACAAGTGGGTTGACGGTCAGACAAACTGGTGGCCGACGGTTTCATCTCACTCGATCCTCATAGCTCCAAACGAATATGAGGATAAATACGCTCCGAATATTTACAACTTTGAGTATGTGAGGAAGGATCACGTTTGGTTCAGAGTGCGCTATGTTGACGCTCAGACAAAGACGGATCTTCCCGGAGTCCCGACGAAAATCGCCGATACTTCTAACGCGATAATCACCGAGGCTTCGCAATATGTTCCCGGCTACATCGCCGACCGTGTAACAAAATCGGCGGTCATGTCGGCTTCCGCAAGCGATGATCCCGAGATCGCCAAGCAGGAAGAGCTTGCCATGAACACCATCATTTTCTATTACACCAAGAACGAAAATGATGTTCTTTACGAAATCGACCACTGTATTCAGAGCATTGACGGCTCGGGCTACGAGCTTTACATGAACGAAACGCTCACCACCGAGCGCGATGCAACTCTGAACTTGCAGGAGGTTTTCAACGGCAGCTCTGTTTCTCAGGCACTTTTGAGCAGCGGATATACAAACGATATCGGCAAAACTCAGATCAACGGCGCCGGCGCAACCGGAATGACGGTTGTTGCGGACGGAAACAAGCTGATAATTTCCTTCTTCTACGACAGAATGAAGTACGGCTACAAGGTCATGTATGTTGACTATGAGCAGGAAAGACTCCACATGGACGACAGCAGCCTGCCCGACGGCTTGCTCGAAACCGTGATCTATAACGGCGATGAAGCTATATCTGTCGGCGGAGATGTGACGATCAGCGCTCCGGATAAGTATAAGTACGTCTCCGGCGGCGAAGAGATCAACTACAACCGCATAAGCGACCGCGTGATTTCACTGACGATCCACCCGGATAACAACGAGGACCCGCAGATAAACGTCATCAAGGTGTATTACCGCAAGGACAGCCGCAGACTGCTTAAATTTGAGATCGTCTGCGAACAGGAAACCGAAGATGATTTCGCGAGCCTGTCTCTTTCTCAGCTCATAGCCGAGAATCAGGACGACGTCAACGCGAATCCGGTCGTGATTTATCCCGCGACGGGCTTATCGCGCCAGTACGTTTTCAAGGGCTGGTACGACAACCCCAAGGGTGAGGGCGACGCGCTCGATATTCTCGATACCGACAGCGAGGGCAAGTCGTATCATAACCCCGAAAAAGAATTTGTCCCTGCGTTCCCGCCTGCCGATATGACCTACTACGCGGTTTATGAGCAGGTTCAGGTGTATATGAACGCCGATATAATGTATAACGACAGCGGTTTATATGAGGACGGCGACGCACAGCACGACGCCGACGGCAGCGTTACGGGACACACCTTTAAATTTGCCGATCCGATGGGCTACGAAGCAGGCGAGCTTACCCCGCTCGACTCCATGAAGGACTTTGAGTTTGCCGTTATGAAGAACAGGACGAGAGGCGGCGAACAGGTATACGGCTACGAGTTTGCGGGTTGGTATGAAAAAAATGAGGACGGCACGGTTGTTCCGCGCTATGACATCGACAACAAAACAGGACAGTATGTCGGGGTTGAGCGCACACGTACGTGGCACTTCATAGCGATGTTCAAAAAGGTTACGGAAATGCCTTATAAAATCGTCTACCGCTTCCGCACCCGCACCGACAACGCCGACGGCGACAGTGAAGACGGTCTTAACAGCTTCATTGTCAAGAACACGCTTTCGGGCGGCGACATCGAGAAATATACCGATATCGCTTCGGGAGCTTACGTTCTCAGTGACGCCTTTATCATCGAGAACGCTCCGCACGAGAGCAATTACGGCGAAACGCTTTACTGGTCCGACAGGAATATCGTAAAGACTGTTTCGGAGGACGGAGAGCTTATGGCGGTCGTCACCGCCGTGCAGAACAAAAAGCGCGTGACTGTAAATTACCGCCTCGGTACGCAGGGCGCTTATACGACGATCGAAACCGATATAGGCGCCAACCGCGAAACGGACGAACAGCTTGCGGCGCTCAATCTGCGCGGAAACAGTGATTTCAGCTATTGGGCTATCAGAAAATCGGTCGATCCCAGTGCGGAGATCGTCGCAAAGTGCTATGACCCGTGGTTCACGTTCTGCATAATGGATAACTACTGGATTGAGCCTGTTTTTGAGGGATCGGCAACACCGACAGAGCAGCTTATCACGCTGAATCACCTGGGCTATTCGCGCAACCGCTGGACAGATAACGACGGAAAGCTCTATCCCAACGGCAACACCGACCTGCTTTACACCGACTTTGAGATCGCGTTCTCCGACGGAGCCGCAGACCTGTTCGGACAGGATTCGGGCTATCAAGTAGGCGTTGTGTTCGAGCTTTGCGCGAAAGAGCAGGATCCGTTTGTTCAGGGCACCGATTACGGATATGAATCTAACCAGGATAATCTCGCGGCAGCGATCAAAAGCGGCTCGTCCTCATACTATTATGCAGACGGAAAGCGCCGCAGCCTTCAAACAAGCAGCATCGCTACCGAAAAGCTTACAAATAAAAACCGAATCCAATTCGGTAAGGCGTTCAAGAACTCATACAAGGAGGACGCACAGGGCAACAAAATCTACGGCAACAGCAACTACCTGATGAAAGCCACCGCGTTTATGATCGACAGTAAAGGAAACGTAACCTTCAGTAATTCGGTATATATCTGTCTTAAGGACATTGCCGCCAAAGAGCTGGCAACGGACGATATGTGGCTGATTAACTGACAATAACTTATCAGGAGGGCGAATGACCATGATAAAAAAAGAATATGTTTCGCCTGAGTGGGAAATAACAAAAATCGGTTTTACAAACCAGTTGATGGCAAGCGACGTCGTTGAGATCCATTCCTCGGAGGTAGACGGTTCGGGCGAATGGGGCGATGATCCGTTTTTCGGCTAACGGAACGGCGCTTTGCAAAAGGTGATAAAATGAAGCGCATAAAGATATTAACAGTAACAATAATAACTTTCGCAGCGGTGTGTGCGGCGGCTTTTGCCGCTCATGCCGCGGGATCGTACACCGTGCTTTACGGCTTCGCGTTCGACGTTCAAAACGGCGGAGCCGTGATCCACGACTATGACGAGCGCAGTAGCGAGGTAACGCTTCCCAACACTCTGTTGGGCAAGAATGTTATCCGCATTGATGACAGCGCGTTTTTCGGCAAGACCGGTGTAACGGATATTACGCTTGAAAGCGCAGAGCATCTCAGCTCGATCGGCAGCAGCGCATTCTGCGGCTGTTCGGCACTGCGTTCGATTAAAATTCCGGACTCGGTTGAAAGCGTGGGCTTTGGTGCCTTTCAGGATTGTGTGTCGCTTGAAACCGCAGGTATCGGAAACGGCATAACGGCAATTGCCGCGCAGACCTTTTATAACTGTGACAGCTTAAAGACCGTCATTGTCCCCGATTCGGTTCAGTCAGTGGGCGCATACGCGTTCGGCGGCTGCGAGTCGCTCCGTTGGGTAAAAATCCCCGACAGCGTGACCGAAATCGGCACGGGAGCGTTCAGCGGCTCGGACAACGCGGTGATCTGCTGTTACAGCGGCTCCGGAGCGCATACCAATGCCGTAGAGAACGGCATTGATTATCTTCTTCTTGATGAGCTCAAGCGCGGCGACGTGAACGCCGACGGCTTTGTGAACATAAACGACGTCACGGTCATACAGCGTCACCTTGCCGAGCTTGAACCGATCAACGAAATATTTATCGGAGCAGCCGACGCCAATTGCGACGGCAAGCTCGACATCACCGACGCCACCGCTATTCAAATGTACCTTGCGGAGTACGATATAACTTACCCCGTGGGTCAGCCGATGGGTAGATAAAGTCAGCGCCGCCCTGTCAGACAAAAGACAGGGCGGCATACTGATACCGTAACCGGTGTTGAGCCGTGCCAAAGAGAACGTTAATTAATTTTTTTTCGTAAATTTTCAAATAAATTTTGAAAAAGTCCTTGACAAATCCGCAAAACGGTGCTATAATAATCAAGCTAAAGAAAGCAAATATATCGCGGGATAGAGCAGTTCGGTAGCTCGTCGGGCTCATAACCCGAAGGTCGTTGGTTCAAATCCTTCTCCCGCAA
>JBGUPW010000309.1:0-15291 GCA_045130495.1 Ruminococcus sp.
TTGCCGTTTGCGTCCTTATCGCCGTAAGGAATATTGAGCGATAAAGAACCGCCTGTTTTACTCTTTGGACGCTCAAACCATGCAAAAGTCGGAGCGCTGACGCATAATACTATTAATATGACCGCCAAAGCCAAAACTACAACAGTCTTTAGCGCCGTCCTTGATTTTTTCATGGCTCTCACCCCCCGTTAATATAACTGAATTACTGCCAATCACCTGAACCGCCTGAACCGTCCGCTTGACCCCAAGCAGTCGGTTTATAAGTATACTCTCCGACATCTCTATCTCCGGCGTTCCAACTGTTCCACGTCGTATTAGCGTCATCTGACTTACAACGGTTAAACCAAATACCTTTATGATACTTAGACTGAACATCTATATACCAGTTATTACCTGATTTAGTCATAGCTGTTTTATCATACCCTGTAGCTGCGAAATAAATCTTGGCATCGTTATTAATATTACTCGAATCCATTGAAGTGTCAAACCAAATTCTTACAGTGTCATAAGAAACAGAAATTGACAGCTGATGCGAGCTTATATCCCACGTAAAGGTATACGTTCCCTTCGTTGCCCAAAGAGCGATATTTCCTGAATCACCGGAAATCGTAGTGCTGCTCGGAAGCGACGGATTCGTTGGGTGAACATAATAGTTGCCGCTGTTACTATACCATGTGCTGCGTTTGTCATCATATATCTTAAAGGTATAGTTTCCTTCGTCAAGATGAATTTGAGCCGTATACGTGTTGCCGGATGATTGAGTAAACGCGTTTCCTTCACCCCAACTGTTAAAGGAACCTTTCAGGAACCATTGCTCGGGCTTTGGCTCATACTTAGCATAATAAGTAATGCTGTTAGTGTTCTCCGTTGTACCCGACGTATATGTTGGGTTGTCCGGAGCAGCTACCTCATATGTCTTGTTTACGGACAATGCTGTTGTAGAGCTTGGTGAGCTGTACCAACCCTTGAAATCCATTGTTGAAGAATCAGCAGCAGTGAGCGTAACCATTTTGTTGTAACTTTGGTTGTCAATCAAATCACCGTTATCATCTTCATCCTGATAGGTTTGACCGTCAAGATTAACAGTGCTGTCATTAGGATAAGGATACCAGTTTGCCGTTCCGTTTACGCAGGAAGAATCTGTAATTGCAACAGAAACAGTTCCTGCCGTACCCGAACCGGATTTGAATGTAGAGGCGACTACCTGTGCATGGCTGTGCCTCCAGTAGCCAAACAGCTTATTTGTGCCGTAATTGGTTATAGTTTGGTTTCTCGCTGTTCCCACAACAGCACGGCAGGTCACAATATAGCCGTATTCACCGTTTTTGGAAGGAACTCTGAGGTCAAAGGTTTGCAGCCATCTGTTGCTCCAATCATTTGTTACGGAGCTGCCGTCCATATAGCAGAAAATAACATTTGTAGCGCTGCCCGTGTAAGAGCATTTGTAATAGCCGTCCCATGTTCCCGATGTAACAGCAGTCATATTATACCATGTGTGAGTATTCTGCCCTGAATTATCAATACCAAATACATACGCCGCAAAACGAACATTTGAATTATTCGACGAATGTTGATATGACGGCTTCATATACAACTCATGCTGATTTGAAAACTTCGCGTATAATGTCTTATTTGCTGTTCTTACCGTGTAAGAAAAGGGATCGACATCGGAATTTGCAATTACCGATCCTGTTTCGGAATCCGCCCAGCCGATAAACTGATAACCGTTTGTTGTGCTTGGAGCCGCGTGCAAGCTCAAAGTCCGGTTTAGTGACGTGTAGTATGTGACTGACGCAGCGTAAGAGCTGTTTTCAATGGCAACACTGCCTCCGGCTCCGCCGAGAGCATTGTTTGTCACCGCTTTGACCGTAAACGGGATAACCGTTACAAGCTTAAAGTTCTCGACCGACAGCGCTTTATTGTGATATACGCTGCTGCTTGCGCCTGTCGGATCCTGAATCCACATATTAAAGCTGAGATAACCGTTAGCTGTGGTTTCAACGACCCTCTTTTTGCCGGCTATATATTCGGAAAACGGGTGAACCGTCACGGAAGCCGTACTTGTTCCGTTTTCGCCGCTTATTACATTTTCCGTAAATTCCTGATCATAAAGGCTGTAAACGGTAAAATTGCCGTTTGTGTCGCCAACGGAAAAACGGACAAGCTTTCTGTTTGCGCCCGAAAGAGCAGTCCCGTCGAACTTGATTGTCGGAGCCTGCGCAAATGACAGACTTACATTTGAAAGTGTCTTTACGGTAAAGCTTACGTAGTTAACATTTTTATCGCTGACAGAACCAACTCTGTAGAGCTGTGTAGAGCCGTTCATACCTGCTTTAAAATACATTGTATCTCCGTCGGAGGATGACGCAGGGGCGAGATGATATCCTCCCGACGGACGGAAATAATCAGATAAATCGATTTCGGTGCCGTTGCTGTTTGAAAGATTCACCTGCTGATAATTCGCAGATTCAACAATACCCTTGGCGCCGTCTTTGGTGTAAATTTTTATAGATGAAATGGACTCAATCCATGCAGATGTTGAAACCAGCATAATCGCCAGCACCTCAACAAGTGCCACAACAGAAAGAACAACAGCAATTTTTCTTTTTTTGCCGGTCTTGGCGTAATGACGACCGCGTTTCATTCTTCTCATCGTGACACCTCCTGTTCTATCAGCGTTATTTTAGTTTCTGCTCACCGGACCGTTAGCCGTTCCCCAATAACCTATACACGGAGAAAGCCATTTTGTATATCTTTGTTCATCGTTATGGGCAACCGTGCTGTAGCCGTTGCCTCGCAGCGCGTAATAGTGAACATACTTAATGTTTGTAGATCCGATCAATCTGGTCTCGGCAATATTTCCGAGGATCTCCCAGTTGGAATTACCTTTTAGATTTGAATGTAAATTGTTTCTTACCCCGATATATGTATGCCATGAGTTGAAAATCGTACCGTCGAACACGTCGTCTCCGTGCGTACTCAGTCGGTAGAATGATATTTGAGTTGAAACATATTTTGGAATTGCGGTTTTGAACTGCTTGCAACCATTGGAATCCGTGCCTGCGTCGGTCATAACAGAAGACTTCCATGTTTCCGCAACACTATCATAATAAGACAATACTATGTTAACGTTGCCGGAAAGCCAGTTTCCGCCGTTCCAATTGTGCGCATCTCTAACCTGAGACGCATTCACCGAATTATGCTCGTCACCGATCGTCCAGTCATGGAGATAAATCTCTTCCATCTCGTTAACGTTCGTTTCGATTTCAAGCTCGAATGTCAGTTCTTTGCCGACGTACTCTTTAGCGCGGGGATGTGTTCCCTCAAGCCAAGCTACTACGGTGAGAGAAATGGTCTTGCCGGGTTCTATAACGAACAGCGGATTATCCGTTCCGTAATAATATGAAGAGAACGAATCGAGTCTTGTCGTTTCGGTTTCGGCTTTGCCTTCGGTGTTGATTTTATAAACAGCATTTGTGTTATTAACATAAGAACTTAATCTTGCCGAAGGATCAAATACTTTCGGAGTGTGTCCGCTGTCGTCAATGATTGCGATGCGGACGGGGCAGGTATAATCGTCCGGGAAAACCTGTCCAACAGGCGTATTTCCGTTGTAAGTCAGATTTATATGATCCTGATAAACCGAATCACCTATCGTAACCTTGTAGCCCTTGAGCCAAACCTTTGTTAAAGCACCGCTTGACGAAATAGTTGTGTCGGCATATGCGTAACGAATCATTTTATCGCCCGCGTTGCCCTCGCGGAAGGATAACGCTTTTGTCTGCGCATCCATATTTTTATTTGTGTTTTCACTGCCGTAGTCAAAATTAATAATTTTTCCGTTGTCCAACGAATTAGTAAAATCAGTGCGGTAGATAACATCTGCGTTTTCCGCGTCAGACGCGTTATTCTTAAAGGATGACGGGAAATAAATATTTCTGCCGTCTACGCTTGACGCCTCTTCCAATCGGAAATTGGAAACGGCAATTTCCGTTTGATAAGATTGAAGCTTGTCATCCTGCATACCGCTTGACGACTTCATTTCCAAAACGGGAGATGTGATTGAAATGCCGTCCTTTGCGGTAAACCACGCTGTTGTGCCGCCGATCACCAACGTCATAACTATAAAAAGGGAAACATATGATTTAGCTGTTTTGTTGCGGCGTTTACGGGTTATCGAAGCCTTTTGCGCGATCGCTCTGCCGAGAGTTTTTAAATCCATATGTTTCACCTCCAAACTGTTAGATTGTATTTAGCTTGCGCTGTCAAGGGCAAATTCAAGAATCGTCTTGAACTTACCTGTGATCTGCGCCGAGCGGGATTCGGGATCTTCTCCCTCGACCCATAAATTGATTTGAACAAAATCAGCATAATATGATTTGCTGTTGTATGTCGCACTTGTATCAAGGGTTGTTAATTCAACATTTGTATGCAATTTGAAATCTTTGTTTGTATTTGCCGTAACGCCTGCGCCCGGTGTCGTATTATAATTGATCTTAGAACGCGTTTTATCGGCGTTGTAGTAACCGTGATTGTATGTGCCGTCGGTGTGAATATTTACGTTGCTTCCGTTTTGAACGTAGAACAAACCATATGTATTAGCCGTATTCAATAAATCATTCGGTGCGCTTTGATTATATGTGGTGTTGAAAAGCTCAACTCCGTCAAAAAACAGATGCGGTGCAGGCACCCAAAGAAGCTTTCTGGTGCTCAAAGCGGAATCGTAAATCGCCATTCTTGCGGCACCGATAACCGCATCAGATGAAAAGCCCGAAACTTTGTTGCCGAAATCATATGTTGAGGAAGGACCCGAAGGCGGACCATAGTAGGTGTTTTCCCCTAATATGATTTTTTGTCCCGACTTTTGAGCTCTGAAATACAGGTTGATACTCATATAATCCTGATTGCGTTCCGTCGCGAGATTTGCGGTTGACCATTTAGTGTTGAATTCATCCGGAGTCTCCGAATCAAACTTTGTGGTTTGAACAGTTGCTACGGAACTGATTTGATAAATAGGAGGAGTGATGAAAGTCTTACCGTCGCCGGTGATATCAGCCAAGCTGAGAGCCGCAAGGAACGGATAATCTTCATCTGTAATTGTGAAAGATTCATTTTTCCAATTCGCGTCATTGTTCAAATAATCGGTTAACTGAGTACCCGACAGGGAAGGATCAACAACGCAAACCTCCAAGCCCTCGGGAACCGAGCACTCCACTTCTACGCCCGACGCCACAGCATATCCTCCGGTCGGCGTAAACCACGAGCGAACACCGACAACGGTCGCAACGGCGAGCACAGCTAAAATTATTAAATTTTTAGCAATCAATCTGCGGGTCTTGCGCCCCAGCTCTTCGCTCTTTTTCATTGCAAACCTCGACTTCGTGTTCCTTATTTCTTCTCAAAGAAGTAAACCGCTATCATGCCGCTTGTTTTTAACTTTTTATTGTAACACACCGTTACGTCATTAAAGCCCTTTTCCTTGACCTTTGCCACGTACGATTCCGTCGAAATATCTTCGCTGCCCGTATAGGTGATTATCACGGGGCATTTGTCTATTTGACTGAGCTCCCAGTGAAGCTCAGGGAAAGCGCAGGTCAGGTCGGCACTCTTTTTATAGAATTTCAAAACCTTGATTCCCGACTGGGTGGTTTTGGAAACAAGAATTCCTCTTTCCGTTCTGCAAACCGAGAAGCCTGCGATCAACTGAGCTGCCTCGCTGATTTTGTCGGAAGCATTTTTATCTTTTTGCTCGATAAGACTTTGAGTGAGGTTGCCGATCAGGAATGAGCTGCCGAAAACAAAGTCGCGGTTCATCTGGTCGGATGTGCCTCTAATCGCTCGGATTGACTCGTTTGCACTGATTTGTGCCTGTTCAGCTCTCTCCTCAGCCTTCATTACACGGGCTGTAGCTATGCTCTGGATTTCCTGAGCTTTGAACTGATATTTCTTTTCGGCGTTTCTCTTTGCGTCGGCAACGCGCTTGTCAACAGACTTCTGAACACTCTTAACCTCGTTGACGTGCTTGGCGCTTGCGGCGGCAGCGGCGTTTATATTAGCCTGCTTGATATCGCCGATTTGGTCTTCATATTCTTTTTTCTGCTGCGACAGATCGTCAAGACGCTTTTGCTCCGCCTGATTTGCTTTTTCGGCGAAATCGTCCTGCATCGACTTGATCTCGGCAGCGTGCTCATTGAGCAGCGCTACCCTCTGATTCTCAAAGTTGAGATTCATCTGCTCCTCGTGCTCTTTTCTCTCGGTGCGTTCCTTCTGGAGCGTATCTACAAGATTTTCATTGCGCGAGGTGAGATCCTTGATCGTCTTGTCATCTTCGTCCATCTTCGCTTCGCATACGCTGATATGCTTTTGCAGAGCGGCAATTGTTGCGATGTGAGCCGTGATCTGACGCTCTAAATCCTGAATAGTAGCAGTTTGCTCGGCAATAATCGCTTCCTGCTCTTCGATCTTTGCTTTCTGCTCGGCGTTTTCTTCTTCAAGAACCCGGATCCGCTCATTTAACGTTTCGATTTGCTTATTCAGCTCTTCGATAGTGTTGTTGAGTTCAACGATGTGAGCTTCAAGCTCCTCGATCTTAGCCTTGAGCTGAGCGTTCTCTTCTTCAAGCTCCTTGATCCTCTTCTCGGCTTCAAGCAGCTTGAGCTTGACGAATTGGAGCTCGTCCTTCAACTCTCTGATCTCTTGTTCAAGAGCAGCAACAGTAGCTTTGAGAGCCTGGATCTGTTTTTCTTTTTGTTCAAGCTGAGCCTTGAGGTTTCTGACCTCAGTTGTCAGCTCTTGGATTTTCTTGTCACGCTCGCGGATCTCTTTGAGCCTGATCGCCATTTCCTCACGGCGAACGGCGTCAACCTGAGCCCGCAGAACCATCTCACGCGTTTTCTCGGGCTGCTCGTTTTCCGCGGCAAGTCGTGCGTTTTCTTCCTCGTATTTTTCCTGCAGCATACGGCGCAGACCGGGGTTTGTCGCAATATTCATCATAAAATGCTCGAAGCCCATGGTGAAATATACGTCCTGCTGCGCTTCTTTGTCCATAGCTCCCTCGTATTTCTCGGAAACGATCTCAAAGCCGCGCTTCTGATATTTATCGAGGAACTGCCACAGCTCAACGGCTTTTTTAAAGTTGGGGTCGCCCTTCAGCATATTTGTCATAACGATCGGAGGACGAACTTCGTTTTCCTTTTTGATCGCCTGCATGAGCGGAGTGGCGAGAAAGCTGTTGAGCTTCTCTCTGATTTTTCTGATACGGTCAAAATCGGAGAGCTGCTGATTATCTATAACGGCGTCAAGGTGCTCGTTGAACACCTCATGCGCCTCACGGGTGTACTTAAAATTGAAGTCAACCGTTTCCTCGTGCATATTGATTTGGCGTTCCATATTGAAATCGTTGTAGATGTCATCGGGAACATCCTTCATTTTGGTGTACTTGTCCGCAACAAATTGAAGCGTGCGGCGGATAAGCGTCATAAGGAAGCGGTTCTCATAAATCGCAAAGCTCTCTTCTTTCTCTGTTACAAGGAGCTTATTAGGTATGATCCTGCCGTTATCCTCGACCTTCGCAATAAAGTTTGTATGCTGCGAAAGATGCTTTACGGATTCCGGACCTGTTCTTCGCGCCAATTCAACCTTTACGATATTTTCAATCTGCTTGATGAAGCGGCGCTGCTGATCGATCGCGCGCTCAATATAGGGCAGAGTGTCCTCGATAGCCTCGACCCACTCCATGTCGATAACCTTTTCATTGGTTTTACCGACAAGAGTATCTTTGCCGACGTCGCCGTCTTTGAGGTTCTCGGTTATGTAATTGTAAGTAAAATCATCCTCCAGAAGCTCCTGCATATATTTGTAGCCTCTGTAATACTTGGTATAATCTACAGCCATAACAATCTCCTTACTAAGGAACTGTTTATCAATTTATTGTGATTTCTGCTTGTCAAATTTGCCCTGCGCATAAATTCACAATTAATTTCTGTACAGTTCCTAATTACTGAACGCTTGATCGAAATGAATCAGCACTGAAAGGGCGAAGAGTGTTCGCCCTTTTTCAATTATACAAGTTTCTTGAGCATCATCAGATATGACTTACATTCATTCATGTTTTCAGAGCCGAAGAGTTCATCCATGTACGCTACAAGTCCATCGATTTCATCGCGGATATAGGCGAGGTTAAGAGACTCAAACTTTCTGAATACTTTACGGGCGAGAACGCAGTCAAGAGCCTGAATTTCGGTGCCGCCGCAACCAACGTAGGACGGTACGAAGTCGCGCATCTGCTTCATAATACGGTTACCGAAAGCTATACGGAAGTGCTCGATAACATAATCGTCAAGCAGACCGATCTTTCTGATGTTTTCTTCCGAGAGCGGATACTTAGCCTTAGCGTCGTTGAGCAGTGCCTCGAAATGATGATAGTTGATGACAACCGGTTCGGTGTCGGGGGCGTCAAACGGAACGCCCTTGGTGTCGATGTTGATGGGCATCGCACGGTCGTAAACCTTATCGGTGATGGCGAATGTTGAGTCGTCGTTGTTCGCGGTGCCGACGTACCACATATTGGGCGGTACGGTGAGCTGACCGTTTACGATATGCTTGGGATCGCTCTCCCATGAACTGGGAACGATATCTACGATCCACTCCTCGCGGCGCGGCATTTCAAGAATGGAGAGCATTTCGGCGAAGTAGTACTCAACACGCGCGATGTTCATTTCGTCGAGGATTACGATGTACACATTCTCGTTGTAAGAAGCCTCGTACATAGCGCGGAGAAGCTCGGTTTCGTTGAACTTCTTGGTGAATTCGTTGAAGTAGCCGAACAGCTCGGTTCTGTCACGCCATGACGGCTGAACGGATGCGATGATCGACGGGTTGGAAACATACTTACCGAAAGCATAAGCCAGCGAGGTTTTACCTGTACCGGAAATACCTTGTAAGATGATAAGGCGGTTTGAACCGAAGGAAGCGATGAACGAACGGATGAGGTTGATGTCGTAGTACAGACCGAGCTTGGAGCAAGCGAAGAGTCTGAAACGTTCGCAGAACTCAGGCAGCGTGATCTCGTTGTCGTATACGGGCGGCTGATAATCTGCCCACAGCTCGTCGATCTCGGCAAGCTTGTAGAACCTCTTTCCGCCCTCTTCTTCCTCGTCTCCCTTGTTGAGAGCTTCGATTTCTTCTCCGGTGAGCTCGGCGATCTCGTTCGGGTTGAGGCCGATCTGAGAAACCTTCATCGAGAGGATCTTATCCTTTTCAAGGTTAAGACGCATAACTTCCTTGTTGAGCGCCTGAACCTCTTTTACAAGCGAGTCGGTGTCCTTTCTTCTTTGACGCGACTTGATAAACTTTTTTATAGCGACGATAATAAGCCATACAATCAAGCCCATCACGGCGGCGAGAAGTACAATGGCGATAATCGCAATTACCCACGCCAGACCGCCAAGCTTGTCTTCACCTGCAAAATCATTTATAATCTTTACATATTTCGGGAAATTGAACATTCCCACAATTCCTTTGAAAAAGCCTGTTATAATTGACCACAGAGAGCCAAAGAACTGGCCGAGAAAATGATACAGAAAATCAAATACAGTATCCACGGCGCTTCGTCTCCTTAAAAAAATCTACCCTTACGCGTCTGTTTTCAAAACACGCAGTTTATAATATAAATCTCACTTCTAAATCTCTTTGAGTGTCCCGGGAGCTACGGTCTTCCTTCCGGCTTTCGCCGGAAGGAATTCTCCGTATCTTTTAGTCACACTATTCGTGTTTAGGGACAAATTTGTTTTAAATTTTATTCATCCGATTCGGCGTCTGCCGCGTCGGGTTCAGGATCTGCCGCGTCATCAGGGGCAGGTGTTTGTACCTCTGATTCGCTGTCCTGTTCAGGCGTTTCCGCCTGCTTTTTTTGCTGTGCCAGGTATTCCGCGATAGCGCGCTGCTTCTGCTCTTCCGTGAGGTCAGCGTTAGCGACCGAAGCGACCGCCTCTTCCGCAGCTTTTGCTTTGTTGTAGGCAATAACGTTGAGAATAACACGAATCGCTTCATAAACAAAGAAGATAATCATTGGAAGAAGGATACAAAAGAAGAAACCGAGTTGGGTGCGGATGAATGCAAGGAAACCGCCTACTCCGGGGATCCTCTTTCCGGTCCATTTTGCAAGTATTGTTGTTGACGATTGAAGCTTCTCGTCAGGCCCGGAATTGCTTTTTTGATTATCACCCTGTGTTCTGTAATAGGTTAACCCTTGATCCTCAACAACTTCTATAATTCTATGGGTATTCAGCACTTCCTGATCATCAATTTTAATCGGAAATGTTACTACATCTCCAACTTCATAAACATGATTAAAATCTTCAATTACCTCACTGATAATCAAATCATTTTCATAGAAAGTGTCTTCCATTGAATCAGATGAAACACATAAGGGTGCGTAACCAAAAATATTTGAAACCCCGTTTGACTGGGATGTCAGCGACAGTATAAGTACTAATACAGATATCAGCATTATAACAATAACTATGACATCAATTATTACATTGATAACTTTTCTTGCTTTTTTTTTCATCAAACGAGGTCTCCAATCATTTTTTATTTCACTTTGTTATGATAATGCAAAGCAAATCCGCAATTATCAGTCAGCAGTTACTGTGAAAGTGAGTTCGGGCATTGCGTTACCGGAATATCTATCCGCGCAGTCTGTATCCTGACCCTCAAACCAGATGAGGAGCATATAATATACAGCGTCGCCGGGATCGAGGCTGGCAATTGTTTCCTCGATTGATGTTCCGCTTGTCGCAACAGCAGATGTGCTGGTCAAATTAGCAGCAGTCAAAGCGTTGGCAGAGTCTCCGCTTGTTGCGCCCTTAACGTAGGAAGCAAAGGTCTTTCCGTCGGGGATTGAAACTTTAGCAGTCGCACGTCCTGCATCAGTTGTGCAGTCTGAAGGAACAAGAGCTACACGGAGATAATTGTGAGACGCATCATTGCCGTCAAGCTGCTCATAAATGTTTTCAAGCTTAATCTTAATGTTTGTATATGTCTCGTTACCTTCGTTCTTAACATTCAGCATATTGAAGAACACATTTGCCTTATCGTTGTATTCATCAACAGAAGTGATTGTTGAAGCGTTCGCCTGGAAATCTTCACCGCCGTTCAGAGCCTCAGCCTTGAACCAATCAATGCCGTTAGCTGTTGAAGCAGGCTGTAAGTCTTTCTGCCACTTAACTTTGGTAGCTGTATCGGTTGCATAGTTCAGGTCTGTTGTCCAAGCAGACTGCATACTTGACACTTTAAGGATAGAGGTCTTATTGGTCTTAACCTCAATACCGTGTGCCGTTGTGTTTGTGGTAGTTGTGAACCACGCGAAGGTCGCGGTTCCGAGTGCGAGCATTGCTACGAGGAGCATTGCTACTGAAGAGATCAATAATCTTCTTCTGGATTTTGCTTTCATAGAGAAATTCCTCCTAATAAAATAGATTTTTGTCCCTAAAACACCATAGGGAAGTTTTTTATACAAGCAGCCTTTTTCAGCCGCTTTATACCTGTTTAATAATCCGCTTAATCCGCTTAATTTACTCAGCGTAATTATACGTGTCTTCTTCGATCTTGCCGTCGTAGTAGTCGCCGAACGGTTTCTCGCCTTCTTCGTCGAGAACCTCGAAGAGCATCTTCATTCTTACCCAGCCGTCGCGGATCTCGTCCACACATTCGGCGTCGCCGCCCTCGATCCAGATGACGATCGTGTACTTGTCAACGTCGTTGGGCTTGAAGCCGGTGGATTTGGTCGTCATAACAACCTTGTCGTCCACAAACATCGTTGTGTCCTGTTCCGCCTTTGTGCGGTCGTTGTATTGCGGCTTGGCGTAGATGTTCGGTTCTCCGTTTTTGTAAACCATAACACGGCAGGCTTCGTCGGCTGACTTTGCAACGCCCGTTATATCGAGCACCGCCTTGTAGTCAAGCTCCTCGTCGCCTTCGTTGCGGCAATAGAAAGTGTAGGCAACGTAGTTCTTGCCGTTGTGCTCGCCGTCCTTTGAGGTGTCGAGGTCTGTGGGGAGCCACGTATAGGTTATATTGGTTACGTTTTGCACCTGCTTAGCCGAAAGAGCAACCTGCTTGGTTTCAAACTTGGGGTCGGTACTGAGCACGATTCCCTTATTCTGAAGCGGCTTGTCGATCTCGATTACCAAATCGCCCCATTTTGTGATCAGCATTGAAACCAAAAACAGAACTACCAAAATAGCAATCAATGCGCCGAGCACGATCCTGAGGATGAGCCGGCGTTTTTTCAGTCCGACAATGCTCTTGGAGTCCATATTGACATGATACTTCCGTATCGCGGGATTTTGGACATCCTTATCATTTTGCTTACTTAACTCCTGAGGAGTGGTCGGTTCTTGTATTTTGTTTTTACGAGGCAACTTCAATCCCTCCTCGGTTTAACAGGTTATGATTATAAATCATATAATGATTTATACAAACAGCCATGGCTGTTTCGATTTTTGAATTATGAAATAGGTACGTTGCTTTCATCGGTTCCGACGAAGCTGAGCGCAACCTTGAGGTCGGCTTCCTGAACATCATCGTCACACTGGGGATCCTCGCCGTCGACCCACAGACGGACAGTTACCTTTTTTGGGGTAAGCTCGTCAAGGTGGAACAGGCGCGAGCTGTCCGAATAGCTCATGGGTGTTGAGATGTCGAAGGTGTTGAGTCCGTTTACGGTTCCCGCCTTGTTCGGCTCATAAACCGCCGTGCCGTTGCTCTCGGTGGTGAAGCCGACTCTCGTACACTGAACGACATCGCTTTTCGGGGAAGGTGAATCGGAAGTGACCTGAGTTCCCTTGTCGCCCGCTATATCGGAGGATTCGGTGGTGAGATGAACCCACATTTCTTCGGTAGCAATAAAGTAACACTCAAATTCAAGATAAGACTTTTTGTTCGGCTCTCTCACCGTGCCGCCGCGGTTTGTAAGCTTAACGCCATCGGTGGTGGTTACGGGATCCAAAATGATATCCGCTAATTTTGTGTTGTATTTGCTGCCTAAATAACCGTCGATCATCTCGTTGGTGATGACCTTAACATATTTGTCAAGATCCTTGCCGTGATCTTCCATGGAAACCTTGAGCTGCGCCGCAACGCTGATGTGAACGTCAAGCGTATCTACACCTGCGAAGGTATTGACCGAGAACCACGCGACTGTGGAGGTTGTCATGGAAAGAAGTGTGATAATCGCGATAAACACGATCAGGCGTTTACGCCTTTTTTGGGTCATATTATCGTTTGTCATGTGTTCTGCCGCCTTAGAAAACAGTCCCATTGACATCACTCCTTTTACATTTTTAGCATATTTCTCTACTTATATGTGATTTTACTATTTTATTTTGAATAAATCAATTGTTTTGGTATAATAATTCTAAATTCGTATAAATCAACAAAAACAATGTGACGGTTTTGTGCATAATTTTTGAAGTTTATTTGAATGGTTTTTGTACAAGATTGCGCGAGTTGTGTCCGTTATTGCGGTTTATGCTTATAGTTTTAGTTAATTTGCAATAATAAGCATTATAATAATAATTTTCAATTGGCTTTTCAGATTCTCCCTTTTGACGCGATTTTGTCGGCTATTAGCGCGTTGGCTTTTCAGTAAAAAATTCCGGCATAAAAAAAAGCGAGTATTTATGCGGTTTTTACCCTTTGCTACAATTTTTGCAATTTTTTAGCCCTAAGGGAATAATTGCCTTTTTAGCGCACTTTAAATTATTTCATAAGTGCCTGTTTGCCTTTCTTATGTAAAACTATCGGCATAGCCCTTTTCACGCTCTTTAGGATTAGTTTTATGGAAAATATCAGCACGAAAATAATCCTTCTTTTGGAGTTTGCCCTTTTAGCGCACTTCCAAAAGAAGGATATCCTTATTGTTAATGTATTTTGCGCGAGAGCGTCAGCCTATCAGGCGTCGCGTCCGCAGCATTTTTTATACTTTTTGCCGCTGCCGCAGGGACAGGGATCGTTTCTGCCGACCTTTTTACCCTTGCGAACGGTTTTGTTCGCGGTGTCGGTTCCGTCGCCGGAGGTCTGAACGGGCTTGGCTACCTGCTCGCGCTTAAGCATCGCCTGAACAGCCGCAGGCTGAGACTTTTGCTTTTGCTCTTCCCTTTCCTCCATAGCCTTCTGCGCCGCCGCTGCCTGCTTTTCGGCTTCCTTGCGCGCCGCCTCGATAGCCTCCTGACGCTTCTGTATCTCATAAACGCGCTTGGGCATGATGAGCATGAGCTTTACGGTGTCCTCGCGGATGTTCTCGATCATCTCGTCGAACATATCAAAGCCTTCAAGACGGTACTCTACAACGGGGTCATGCTGACCGTAAGAGCGCAGACGGATTCCCGCCTTGAGCTGATCCATGGCGTCGATGTGATCCATCCAGTGGGTATCTACGCTCCTGAGCAGGTAAACGCGCTCCATTTCGCGGATGGTTTCGGCGGGTACGATCTCCTCGTTTTCCTTGAAGATCGCGAGGGCATCGTCCTTTATCATCTGACCGATTTCATCGGCTTCCATATCCGCAAGATCATCGAGATCGAGCTTGTATTTCTCCTCGTCGGTGATGATCCAGCCCTTGTAATACTCGACAAGGCTCGGATAGTTCCAGTTCTCCTTGGGACCCTCGGGCAGATAGTGAGTGATCGAGGTGTCGATCGTGTCGTTGAGCATTTTGAGAACGGTTTCGTGCAGATCCTCGCCGTCGAGAACCTGATCGCGCTGACCGTAGATGATCTCGCGCTGACGGTTGAGAACGTCGTCGTACTGGAGAACGTCTTTACGTATTCCGAAGTTGCGCAGCTCAACCTTCTCCTGCGAGTTTTCTATAATATTGGTGAGCATTTTGTTCTCGATCGGGGTGTCCTCGTCAACATTCATGCGCTCCATCATCGACCTCATTCGGTCGCCTCCGAACAGTCGCATGAGGTCGTCCTCGGTCGAGAGGAAGAAACGGCTCACGCCGGGGTCGCCCTGACGTCCGGAACGTCCGCGGAGCTGGTTATCGATTCGGCGGGACTCGTGGCGCTCGGTGCCGATGATCATAAGACCGCCTGCCTCGCGAACCTGATCTGCCTCGCCTTTGATTTCATCCTTATTTTTTTCGTTGAGCTCCTGAAATACCTTGCGGGCTTCGAGGATCTCTTCGTCGTCTGTCTCGGCGTAGCCCGTGGCTTCCTCGATCAGTTCCTCGGGATAGCCCTGCTTGCGCATTGACGCCTTCGCCATGTACTCGGCGTTACCGCC
>JBGUPW010000310.1:0-2179 GCA_045130495.1 Ruminococcus sp.
ATCGGTTGATTATTTTTAAAATTCAATAATAAAATTTCAGCGGCAGAAACGTTTCAAAGCGTTTCTGCCGCTGATTTTGGTGTAAAGATTTTAGTCAAATGAACTTAATCTTTTTAAATAAACGTTATAAGCGGTTTTTAATTGTTCATATTTTTGTTCTTCGGTCATGGTGACATTCCACTGTGTTCCGTAACCTGCGACACCTGTAAGACAGCTCTCATGTATGGTTTTATCGTCAGAAGGATATACTCCGAATGAGATAGATGACAAGGATCCGTCGCTGTTTATGTAAAAACCCCGTCCGCTTAAAAAGTCAGGATAATATGAAACGTAAAAGGTCATTTTGCCTGTTCCGTCAAAATCAAAAAAGGCGACCTTTTTTATATCGAACCACTCGCTGCCGTCCTTTGTCTTTTTCTCCCAGTCCTTCATGTTTTTGTAAACCGTATCAATATACGCTAAATCCTGTTCGTTGATTGTTCGGGTTTCTTTTTGACCCGAACACCCTGAAACGATTGTTGTGATACATATTATTGTGATTATAACAGATAAAATCTTTTTCATAATTATTATCCGTGCAAAATTTTAAGGTTTTCGTGTGCCACAGCCGCAAGTGCCGACATATTGGGGATTGGATTTGCCGCAACCCGAGCATTTCCACATATTAGAATGGCTTGTTCCTGAACTGGATATACCTCTTAGATTAGTTTTGCCGCATAACGAGCAAATAACTCCAGCAGAATTTATGGTACCGCAGTGTGTACAAGTCCAGATATTAGACGTTTTTTCGGGAATATCTTCGTTCAGCATTTTCGCATTGATTATTTTTTGGACATTTATGGCTTGATCAAAGCTTCTTGCTTTGATGATATAAGGCAAACCATTTGAATAAATTGTTATTATATTGTTCGTTCTGTCAACACGTTCAATTTCATCATATCTAAAGGAAAAGTTGACCTTTGAGAAAGACATTTCAGAATTTGTCGCTCTTCCCGTAACCATATTTTCGTATACATTACACTTTATGTCGCTGTTTAGACCGAGGATGATAAAGTCAATGATTAAATCAAGGCAGCTTGTGATTGTAAAAACAATACCTACTACTCTTAAGACTTCTCTTACTTCACGTTCTTTTGAATGGTAATAATAATCAAGATAAGAATAAGACCCGCTGCGACTGTTGCTTGCAATTAAAATAATACCTACTATTAAAGCTATCACGCCTAAGATAATTAAAACAATTTGCGCTGACGGGTTATATTGTGCAGATACAATGAACTTGCCCGGGTTGTCATTTCTTTTAGTATTTGGCGGCGGTGAAAAACGCGACACAGGTTCAGGCGGTGGCTGAATAGGCGGCTGAACCTGGCTTACCGTTTCTGCCACTTCGCCTCCGCACTTTGGGCAGAATTTTGAATTGTCGTCGATTTCTTTTCCGCAATGCTTACAAAACATAAAATAACCTCCATAAATGTATTTAGATTTTCATCTTGAATATATTTTAACACTTGAAAAGAAAAACAGGTCGCTTCAAAAGCGACATTTTTATAATCTGTTTTGCGATTATATATTCTATTGAATAGCTTGTTTTCAAACCATATTTAGAATTAATCTTATGGCCTTATGTTAATTATACACATAAATCCAAATATTGTCAATATAATATTACCAATATAGTCTATTATTTTCTTTAAAAATCAAACTATAATGGTAGTAGGAGTTGATGTTATGAAAATCGGGAATATCGGCGAGAGGATCAGGCGTGAGCGTCAGGCAAGGGGAATCACTCAGGAACAGCTTGCCGAGCAGGCGGATATTTCCGTGAATTTTATGAGCCTGATTGAAAACGGCAGGAATATGAGCGTGGACACTCTATTGAAGCTCGCGAACGCGTTAGGCGTTACGGCTGATTGCCTTTTGTATGAGGATTTAGGGAAAACTGACGACGCGATAGCAACGCAAATCAACAGCAATCTCGCGACTTTGAGCGAGGAAGAAAAATTGTTCTTTCTGAACATGATCAAACAATATAAAACACTGGAAAAATAAAACGACGGAGCTTTTGGCTGCCGTCGTTTTTTAATGATTTAAACCCAAACTCTCAGCAAATTAAGTAATATATCAAAAATAGTCAGTAAACAAGCCCTTTTTTCATCTGACAATTACTTGCGCATTAAGT
>JBGUPW010000311.1:0-10338 GCA_045130495.1 Ruminococcus sp.
CGGCAAATACGACGTAAAAAGAGGTTTGCGCGATATCGACGGAAAGGGTGTGCTCACGGGCTTAACCGATATTTCCACAATCAAACAGAACAAGTTAGTTGACGGCAAGCTTGTGCCGTGCGACGGAGAGCTTTTTTACCGAGGCTATAACGTCAACGATATAGTAAGCGGAATAAGGCGCGATGACCGCTTCGGCTTTGAGGAGGTCGTTTATCTGCTGTTGTTCGGCGAAATGCCGACGGCGGAGGAGCTTAAATCATTTAAGGAGCTTTTGGTGCGTTACAGAACACTGCCGCAAAACTTTGTGCGCGACGTGATTTTAAAAGCGCCGAGCGACGATATGATGAACTCCATAGCGCGCAGCGTGCTCACTCTGTTTTGTTACGACTCAAACGCAAACGACACTTCAACAAACAACGTTCTGCGCCAGTGCGTGCAGCTTATCTCCGTATTTCCGCTGCTTTCGGTTTACGGATATCACGCCTATAATCATTATCTGCGTGACAAGAGCCTTTACATTCACTACGCCGAGCCCACCATGTCAACCGCCGAGGTCATTCTTTCGCTTTTGCGCCCCGACCGCAAATACACCGAGCTTGAAGCGAAGGTGCTCGATATGGCGCTTATCCTTCATATGGAGCACGGCGGCGGTAACAACTCGACCTTTACCACTCACGTTGTCACATCATCCGGCACCGATACATATTCGGCTATTTCGGCGGCTCTCGCTTCTCTCAAGGGACCGAAGCACGGCGGCGCGAACGTAAAGGTGTATGAGATGTTTGAGGATCTGAAAATGAACGTCAAGGACTGGAGCGACGACGACGCCATCTCGTCCTACCTTGAAAAGCTTCTTGACCGTCAGGCGTTTGACCGCAAGGGTCTTATATACGGTATGGGTCACGCCGTTTACAGCATAAGCGACCCTCGCCAGAAGATTTTGAAGGGCGCGGTTCAAACTCTCGCCCATGTTGAGGGATATTCAAAGGACTTTGATCTGTACGAGCGCGTTGAGCGCCTCGCTCCTATCGTGATAGGCAAAAAGAGAAAGATCTACAAGGGCGTCGCGTCAAACGTTGATTTCTACAGCGGTCTGCTTTACAGTATGCTCAGCATTCCGTGCGAGCTTTACACTCCGCTGTTTGCCACAGCGCGTATCGCCGGTTGGAGCGCCCACCGTCTGGAAGAGCTTGTTAATACCGGCAAGATTATCCGTCCTGCCTATATGAGCATTTCCACCCCGAAGGACTACGTTCAGCTCAAAGACAGATAGCAGCTTGAAGCTGCACCCGGTCCGCGCTTCGCACAATCTGCTGACTTCAAAAAAGGATTCACGCGTTTTAATGCAGATTTTTGGGAAACGTTTTGACAGGGGCAAACTCTGTCCCTACGAAAATATTTGAAACGGGAATTGTACGTTTAAACATGGTTGTAGGGGCGAATCCATGTGTTCGCACGGGCGCCGACGTTGTTTTTACGTTGATTTTTTGATAGAAAAAACGTTTGATTCGGCGCACACATCTGCAACAGTCTTGAAAAAATTATACAATCAAATAAAAATACGGGTTCGGTTTGCGCCGGACCCTGTTGTATATACGGAAAATGAGTAACATATGAAACGGATCGTTAAAATGCAAATGCTCGTCCACTACTGCGCCGCTTCGATTGGCGGCTTTTGGGGCGGATACACAGTTCTTAATCATACCGATATTTTCGGAAATGCGCAGACCGGCAACCTCCTGAGGCTCGTGCTCGACCTCACGCACGGCAATTTTGAATTTATCGGCTTTATGGTAATCAGTTTTTTTGTTTACTGCGGCGGAAACGTTTTCTATGTGCTCGTAAGGCGCAAGGCGCGGATGAGCATGAAAATCGTCAGCATGATCTGCTCCGCGGCGGCGGTCGCCGTTATCGGCGCTCTGCCGTTTGTGCGAAATGATTATATAGCCTGCTATCCGATTATTTTTGTCGCGCCGATTCAGTGGAACGCGTTCAAAATAGCCGGCGGAAATTCAAGCTCGACGATCTTTTCATCGAACAACGTCAGACAGGCGGCAATCCTGACGACAAACTATTTTCTGAATAGGGACAGGCAGACACTCGAAAAGGCGCGGTTCTACTGGCTCACGCTGCTGTCGTTCCACCTCGGCGCGGCGTTCGCGGGCGTGACAAGTATGTTTTTAGGCGTTTTCGCGATCTGGTTCTGTTACGTTCCCCTCACGCTGACTGCTTCAATGTATTACCTCTACATATCCTCGAAACGCAAGCGTGACGCTTGACCCGGTCCGCGCATTTTGCCATTATTTAATATATAGGTTTTGTTCACGTTTTTTTATTGCAGCTTTTTTGGAAACGTTTTGACAGGGGCAAGCCCTGTCCCTACAAATTGATTTGAAAAGGGAATAATACATTTAAACATGGTTATAGGGGCGACCACCGTCGCCTGTTCTAAAACCTCAATCACAAAGGCGATGCAGGCGTGCAATGCACGTTCCTACAACCATTCGATAAACGTCATGTGATTTTAATATGCGTTTAATATGCGCCCAAGGTTAACAGCAAATAATTTCTGCAGGCGCATAAGGCATGGTTGACCGTTAATCGTCAACTGTCCATTGTCAATGGACAATTGACATAAACTCTTTCGCCACTGACTCGTATGACTTTTTCAGGCGTTGCTTATAATCCACTTTGTCAACGCCCTTGAAGCCCGTATCGTACAATTTTATTTTTCCGCTCTGACCTGCGCCTATTTTTATGGCGTCAAAGGAAGAGTATTTAATTTCGTCTCCGTTCAAAGGAGCTATGCAGGCTTTTGTTCGGGGATTTTTTACTCCTATCAGGTACCACGCTATGCGGATCTCAAGCTTGTTTCCCGCCTTGCAAAAGTCAGCCTGCGAATCAAAATCACTGCTGTCGGGGTTGGCGTTGCCGTATTTCAGCTTGCCCGTTTCAAAATACTGCGGCTCTATTGTTTTGTCCTCGTCGGGCAGATACATTTCGTTCGACGTCAGCATATAAACCGGATTATAAACTCCGCTGTTCTGTTTATACGGTTCGGATCGGTCGCTGCCGAAAATTTTCCTGAGCACGCCGTATTTGTAATGAAACACATCGCGGCAGGCGTCGCATTTTACTCGCGAGTTTTCTTTGCCGTTAATCTCAATTATATAATCCGCCGCCTCCGAAAAGCTCAGTCCGTCCTCCGTGCTTTTCAGGCTGCCTTCCCCCGTTATCTGAACGGGAATATAATATTTGTCCTTTTCAAAGTCAAAGCCGTCGGGCAGGGTCACGAGAAGCTGGAGATATTCGGGATCGTACTTTACACAGACGCGCGACTCTCCCACTCCCGTGTTTTGGCTCCACTCCGATATATCTCCGTCGGGGTACGCCGCCGCAACGTCAAACGCAAGCAAGCCGTAGCACTGCTCGGCGGAGGAAATGTCGTGTATCCGCTGTTCGGCTTTCGGCGGATAATACATTTCGGCGTTCCAGGTGCGCTTGAACCACTCGTCCTGCCACGAGAACAGCAGTCCTCCGCAGCAGCCCGCCTCGCGGATGTCCCGCGTCATTTTCGCGTCAAGCTCGCCCTGCTCCTGCTCATTCAGACCTCCCTGATCATACCCGTTAAGCCCCCTATGCGCCACACCGCGCGCAGTGCTCAGCCCGTATTCGGCGATGAGAAGCGGTGTTGAACAGGTGGCTTTAAGGTCTTTGAGATAGGCAAGGTAGTTGTCCTCCGCCTGAGCGTACTCCTTTTGATGATTCATAAACTCGGGATAATACGGGTAAACATCATACGCCGCGAAAAGCCCGGGGAAATAGTTATCCTTTGGTTTTATATTCCCGGGATCCACGCTTACCGCGTCCTCTTCCTCTTTGAACGGCTCTGCACTGTGGGTGAGCGGATCGAGAGTCTGCCAGTTCAGGAAAGCAACGGGAAGCTGACAGGTATAGGTTTTTGTTTCGTAGGAGATCAGCTCGTCGCCGACCTCGCAGAGAAAAGCCTCAAACGGCGAGGCTCCCTCGGCGGTCTTTAAATAGCTTCCGTCGTATTTATTTTGGTCGGGGTGAGAGGCGTTTGTCTCGTTGACAAACTCGGCGGGATATTCAAGCCCCAAAATATAGCCCGCCACGCGGTCGGATATATCCCTGTCGTACACCGCGGGATCATATTTTCCGTAGGTCGTATAGTCGCTTGAACCGTGGATTATATCGACGGTTTCCTTTACCGAGCGCTTGAACGCCGAAATCAGTATTTGGTCGCTTTCGAGCGCGTCGGTGAGCTGATACATCAAGTCCTCCGAAAACCAGATCCCCTGGATCAAATAAAGCGGCTTGTCGGGGTGAGCCTTGCAGTAATCGTCAAAGGCGCGGTAAAAGTCGGGGTTCATCACCGTGAACACCCTGACGGTGTTCGCGTTCATTTCCGCGATCTCCTCAAACCAGTCGGAGTAGGTCTCGTATGTCGTATCGGGAGCCGAAAGGTCGGTTTCCGGCTCGGTCAGCCCCATATTAACGCCCTTTATATAAAACAGCTCACCCGTTTTTTTGTCGGTGCGCCTGTAAAAGTACCCGTTATCGGCGGCGAAAAAGGGCGTAAAAACGCCGTCCGTGGCGGGCAGCTCAAGCTCCGCGCTCACGGCGGCGTCTTTTTTTTCCGGGTCGGAAGAGGTGCCGCAGGCGGCAAAGGAAAACAGTGTTGCAGCCGCAAGCAGCAGCGCAATAATTTTTTTCATTTTACCGCCTCCGTTTATCGGTTATTCTCCCTGTATTTTTTCAGGTAGTCTTTAAGCTCGTAGTAAGCGGGCTTAAAGCGTTCGTGCCACTCGGGAATGTTCCACGGCTCGTAGGAATAGCTTCCGCCGAAGCTCAGGCTCAGCTTTTCTTTGTTCTTCGCAAAGCCGAAGCCGAATTCAAAGGACTCATATTCCTGCGGAGTAAACACCAGATCGTTTCTGAAATCGCCCATCTGCTGCTTTGAGGACGGATCCATAACATTCAAAAGCTGCCACGGTATTCTTATCTCAATGCCGTCGTCACTGCAACAAAAATCGGTGAGCGAGGTGTAATCCTCCGATTCGGGGTTCGCGTTTCCGTATTGCAGCTTGCCCGTTTCGTAGGCTTTATCGGGTATCTCCTTGCCGGTGCCCTTCACCGTGAGGTGATAGCCGTAGCACATCAGCATCTCATTGAACACGCCGCTGTCCTTTTTATCCGCGTCCTTTTGGAGAGGATAGTCCGAGAGTATGCGCGATTCAACAAAGTGGTAGTAAAAAGCGTCGTAATATTTGTCCACATAAATATGCGAATCTGACGCGCCGTGGAGCTTTATCAAAAAGTCCGCGCCGTCGTCAAAGCTTAAATTATAATCGGGGACTTTTGTGTTGCCCTGCCCCGCAATGGTGTTTATAGGGATGTAGAGCGTGTCGTTGTTAAAGTCGTAGCCCTCAGCCTTGACCATGATATAAACATAGCGCTCGTCGCTCTGCACGAACAGCTCGCCCTGATCTGTCTTTACGGTCGGCTCGATTCCGCTCCAGTCGGACAGATCGCCGTCGGGATAGCAGATCGTGTACTTTTCGCCGGGGTCAAACGCCATAACGCCGAAGTTCTGCTCGGTCGTCTGAATGTTCGACCAGAACGGTCGGCGGTCGGCGATGTCGAACATGACGTTGTTCCACGTTCGCTTGAACCACTCGTCCTGCCAAGTAAACACAAGTCCGCCTGCATATCTTTCGTTTTGGATGGAGTTGAACATATCTATTATCATATCGCCCTGATCGGTCTCGTCAACTCTGCCCTGATTGTAGCCCATAACGCTTTCGTGACCCATTCCGCGCGAGGTTGGGATGCCGAACTCCGCAACAAGGATAGGCATTGTGTGAACCATGCGCAGGTCTTTTAAATAGGCGCTGTAGGTGTCGGGCGTGCCGTCCTCTTTTGTTTGGGCGAGGTAGTCCTCCTGATAGTTCAGGCTGTCGGGATAGTACGGATAGATGTGATAAGAGGCGAACATTCCAGGGCCGTAGTTTCTGAATTTTACGTTCTCGGTGTTGACCGAAACCTTATCCTCGTCGTAGTGCGGCTCGTTGGGGTGAGTTAGCGGATCGGTGGTTATCCAGTTGGTGAAAGCCAGCGGAGCCTGAAACTTATATTCCTCCGTTTCGTGCGAAATAAGCGCGTCGCCTGCGCGGCAGAGGAACGCCTCAAACGGGGTCGCCGCCTGAGTATACAGGTAGTCGCCGTCATAATCGCGCATATCGGGGTGCTGCTCGTTGGTGTTTATAACCAGATTGGGGTCCCACTCGATTCCGATGATCCAGCCTGCCAGCCAGCGCGAAACATCGGCGTGATACGTTCCCGAAGCCTCGCCCGGGCTTTCGGGCACAGTCGCGTTGCCGTGGATTATATCCACCATTGTAACAGCGTCCTTTTTGAAGTCCGTCAAAATCTTCTCGTTCTCCGAGTAAACATCGCCCAAGCGGGAGATGTCGTCCTCGTTGACCCAAATGCCCTGAAACAAATAGAGCGGATTGTCGGCGGTGCTGTTGAAATCCTTTAGAGCGAGGTAAAACTGCGGGCGCATGGCGGTGTAAACACGAATGCAGTTGCAGTTCATCTCGCTTATGCTTTTGAACCAGCGCAGATATGTTTCGTAGCTGATAGTCAGCTCTCCCGGAAAGAGCGAAGGCTCTGACGCGCCGATATTTACGCCCGTCATAAACAGATCCTTCCACTCCCCTTTTCTGTATATGTTGAGGTAGTCGCCGTCAGCCTTGAAGCGGTAGCTCAGCTCCGCCTCGGGGTCTGCGTATTCCTCGCCGGTTTTCTCAACCGAGTCGTTCTCCGTTTTTTCACGGGTAAAAACCGAGAGCTGCTTTATGCCGAAGGGCGCGAGCAAGCCCGTCTGCGCCAAGAAGAACAGCACCAGGATCGTAGCGACGACCGAGATAACAATCTTTTTCATTGCTCAAACTCCTTGCGTTTTATCTTGCCCCAGCTTCTGCGCAGCTTGCGGTATTTTAAAATGCCCTCCATTCGGAAAAGTGTGATAAGCTGGCGGTAGCCGAAGTTTTCAAGCACCGCGTACACCGACACCGAAATGCTCTGCTTGGCTGTCATGGCGGCGCGGTGGGTGTACTGCTCGATCACGAGGCTGCCCTCGGAGAGAATAACGCCGAGCGACACCGACAGCAGGAAGTATATCACGAAGAAAAACATATTAAGCTCGCCCATTATCAGGGTGAACGGGATAAGCACGTAGCCTATTGTTTCGACCAAAGCGCCGAACAGCTCGAAGATCCAGTTGTAGGGCACGCTGAGCAAGCCCACAAAGCCGTAGCGCGGATTGAGCGTCATGCCCGCGTGTGAGATCAAAGTGTCCATTAGTCCGATCTGCCAGCGGCGGCGCTGACTGCGGATATCCTTCAGCGACATCGGACCCTGCGTCCAGCACACCGAAAACTCGTTGAACTTTACGCGGTATTTTTTTCTGTTTCGGCGCATATAGCGGTGGATCCTCACCACTATCTCCATATCCTCGCCGATCGTGTTTCTCTTGTAGCCGCCCACATCGATAACCGTCTGCTTGCGGAACAGTCCGAAAGCGCCCGACACGATAAGCAGCGAATTTGTGCTGCTCCAGAACACGCGTCCCATAAGGAACGAGCGGTAGTATTCCACTATCTGAAAGCGCTCTATAATCTTTTTGGGCATTGAAAAGCCTTTCAGCTCGCCGTCAACTATCTTGGAGCCGTTGGCGATTCTCACAAGACCTCCTGCCACGACGGTGCGCGAGTCCTTGATAAACTCCATCGAAAGCCGCAGAAGTGCGTCCTTTTCAACTCTTGAATCCGCGTCGAGGCAGGTAAAAAGAGGATAGCGCGAAATGTTTATTCCCGCGTTTAGCGCGTCGGACTTTCCGCCGTTCTTCTTTTGAACGTAAAGCAGCTTGGGATATTCCTTGCTGTAGTAAACGCCCTCGATCTCGGCGGTGGGTATCTGATAGCGTATCGACGTTTCTATCTTATGCATATGAAACGCGTTTATAACCAGCTCTCCCGTTTTGTCGGTGGAGCCGTCGTTCACCACGATGACCTCGTACATCGGATAATTGATTTTCATAAGCGAGCGAATGTTCTGGACGATGTTCTCCTGCTCGTTATAGGCGGGAATGATAAGCGAGATCGGCAAAAGATTGTCGCTGTCAACATAGCTGTGAAAGTCGTCGGAAAAGGTTTTGTTGTAGTCGCGGTGAACCCTGAACAGAGAAACAAAAAGCTGTATCACATAAATAATATTGAGCAGCAGCGTAAAAGCCATGCAAAAGTAGTTGAACACAACGATGAAGTCGCGGACAGCGTTTAGAAATCCCATTGTGTAACCTCCCTATTCGGTGCCTACCGTTTTATACAATACATTTTTCATCGCGTCCGCGGCAAAGCGGTCGTAACCTCCGAGTATCTCTTCGAGGTCGCGTGGCGAGATATCCATTTTGGTAATGGCTTGAGCCGCCGTCTGGCGCACCCACCACTCCTTGTCGCCGAGCAGATGCTTCACCGTTGCCAAAGCCGTCGGTGTGTTGATGATCGACAGACCTCTTATCGAGGAGGAGCGGATCACCCAGTCCTTGTCGGCAGCCGCCATTTGAAGAAGCTGCTCGTCCTCGGGATATCCGAAGGCGGACAAAGCCTTTACGCAGGCGATTTTAAGCTGCGTGTCGTTGCCCGCCGCTCCCTCGGCGTACATCGGGCGGAACGCGTCTATTTTGTAATTTGCAAGAGTTTTTATGATGGTGCAGCGCATATACTTGTTGCACTTTTCAAAAAGCAGCTCGGCAAGCTCCTGCCTGCTGCCCGTAAACTGTGCAAAAAACTCGTTTATTATCCTGCCCGAGTAGAGCCTGTCGTCCTCTATCTCAAGCAGATACTTCGCCACGGTCTCGGTGTCGCCCATGTGACAGAGCGCCATAGCCGCGTTGTAAGCCAAGTCGCGGTGCTTGTCGTCAGCAAGCTCGCGTATTTTATCAATGTAATCAAAAGCTTCAAGCTCCGCCAAACGGCGGCAGGCGTAGCCCTGATGATAAATGTCGCCCGATTCGAGCATTGCGCCATAGAGCTCAACGGGCTTTACACGCTCGTTAACGCGCTCTATAAGCTGCTCAACCACCGCAGGATCGGTGTCGGCGGCGCTTCCCTTGTGCTCGCGGATAGCGGTAAGAGCCATTTCGTAAACTTCAAAATCGCCGTTTATCTCATCGGCAAGAGCTTCGATTTCCGCGTCGCGGCTGCTTTCGGTCGGTGCATAGAGCACCCCCTCAACATGAACAGCCAAGCGCTGAGAAATATTCTCAACGCGTGCGGTGTGCTCGTCCTGGAGCTCCGCAAGCCTGAAATGAAGTATGTACTCTATTCCGATGACCAAAAGACAAAGAAGCAGTCCGATAACGCTGATCAATTCAATTTTCACACCGTCAGCTCCTTTTTTATTAGAGTGAAGTTTTGAGAGTGGAGAGTTGAGTTTTTTAATGTGGAAAGTGGAGTGTGGAATGTGGAATTATTATTTGGAGGCTGCCTTGTGCGCCCGGGGGCGCTGAATCAAACGATTTGTTTCCTATCGACAATCGGACAGGAAACAAACATCGGTGCAAGGGCGACCGCGAGGGTCGCCCCTACGATGTCAAGGTGATGTTTACTATCAATCTCACCTTTACTGCCGTAGGGACAGGGCTTGCCCCTGTCAAAACGTTTCCCTAAAATCTGCAATTGAACGCGTGAGCAAAACCTATGAACAAATCTACGTCACGCTTGCGCGGATTGATTGCCGGCTCAGCCGGCTGCAAAATATTTCTTCAACAGTTCAAAGCTCTCCCTGCGCCTTGCGGCGTAGTCTGTTGTGTCCCACTTTTTCCACGTGAAGGTTTTATATCCGGGATCGTGCTTTTCCTGCGGGAAGGCGTAATACAGGTCGCCCGACTTGCGCTCGCCCACCATTACCGAAACCAAAAATCCGTTTGTCGTCACTGTTTTCGCGCGCTCGCTCCTGAGGTCGGAGTCGTTGATCACGAGCAGCCTTGACGGGTCGGCAATGTTGAGCCACGTCCACGGCAGCCTGACATAGATCGTTGAGCCTGTCTGGTAAAACTGCGTGTCGCCCGAGGTGAAGCTGCCGTAGGTCAGGTCGGCAACCTTGTTGTAGGCGGCGGCGTAGCTCTCCTTTGTGAACGCCGTGCCGTGCGAACGGTCGTAGCTTTTTATAACGTACAGCGAGGCGTTCTGCTTTCCGTCAAAGCGGAGAGAAAATTCCATGCCCGACAATGAGTTGGCGGTGAAGTCC
>JBGUPW010000312.1:0-5995 GCA_045130495.1 Ruminococcus sp.
AGCCGTTTTCCTTGCATTTATTATACCACGTTTTGACAGGTTTTGCACTGTTTATCGGATAATTGAGATTATTCAGTTGGCATTAAATAGAATTCGGGCGAAGATGGGATTACCACCTTCGCCCAGTTAATTTATTCATATATCAATTCATTGTTTACAATTTCTTCCGCACGGTTGCGTATATTATTCATACGCTTAACCCACAATAGCTGATCTTCACCCTTGAGGTGTTCGGTTACGCCTTCCTTTCTGGCAAGCTGTTTTACAAGCCTATTAAACATTTCAGTAGCTTCCTCATCAATATCGGCAAGGTATGCGGTGAGTGTACAGCTCGTCAATAGGTTTGTATAGCGGATTCTGTGATATTTCTCGATATACCGTAAATGCCGCTTGCCCCAGATTCCGATTTCAACCTTTGGTTGTTCGGGAAGTTTTAGGTCGGGTAAAAAGTAATCGCCTTGCTGTGTATATGTAATCTTATTTGTCATAATCTTTGTCCTCCATAATAGTCGAAAAAGTTAGCTTCAAAAAGTCAATATTTATGCGGTTTTGTAATAGCGAATTTAGAGGGGTTAAGGTATTATCATTACCACCCTCAAAAGATGCAAATATGCCTATTGCGGGCATTTGCTGACCACCTTGATTTTTTTGATTTTTGCATTGGCTGCCTTAATTAATACTTCATCAACAAGGTCTGTATACCTGCCCTCAGCAATCAACTTGTTTCTCAAATCATTTAGACTGCCGATCAACAGACGCCTTTCTTCGCTATTTAGGTAGATGTGATATTTTATGTCCTTCATTTGTAAAACCTCCGTAAGTTTATATTTTATCCTACAAAATCAAACTATCCGACTGTTTCACATAAGACCTTCTTTATTGCTAACACCCCGTGGGACGTTTTTATGGAGAGCGTAGATGAATCTTTAGCGATGCACACGCCGCAGTAATTTCAACAAAGAAATAACGCACACCGAGGACGCCAAAAGCACTGTTTATCTCATTTTTTGAGGTATGCGGTGCTTTTCTTTTTCGCTCTGTGTCAATATTTGGGGTAAACTCGAATTTCGTTTTCGGAAAACAGTAAATGATGTTGCCGTGCGGTATTGCCAAATATGTATTGCAATAAAAACAATATTGTGCTATAATCAAACGTGATTTTTTTGTTTGGTGGTGATAAAATGGGGATGAACAAGCTGCAGGCGAATATTTGTCTTGTTTGTGTTACGCTTTTGTGGTCTACCGAGGTGATCATTTTTGCGTGCATACCCGACAGCGTTGTTCCCTTTGCAACTACGGCGATAACGAGTCTGATAGGCGCGGTATTGCTTTTTTCTTGCTTTTTTAAGCGGATCAAAGCGGAGTTTCGGTTGGGAAAAAAGAAGCTTCTGCTCAGAGCGCTCCTGCTTTCCGCGCTGAATTTCGGCTATAATAACTTATATCAATTCGGTTTGGATTACTTTGACGTTTCCACCGGTGCGTTTACACTTTCAATGACAGTCGTTGTTCTGCCTGTAATTCTGCTAATGTACAAAAGGAATGTCAGGAAAAGAACATGGTTTTCGGCAGGCATGGTGCTTCTGGGTATCATGGCGTCTTATATGGGCAGGATCACAAGCATAGATCAATACGGATTTCTTACCCTTGTCGCCGGCTGTGTGATCCGTGCGGTTTTCATAATCAAGCTGAACGATTATTCCAGAGAGCACGATCCCGTAACGCTTTCGGCGCTCATTTCACTTTTTGTCGGTACGCTCAGCTATGTGGTCTGGTTGTTTATTCAACCCACGACACTTGCCGCTATTGAATGGAACGTTCAAATCATTGCGAGCCTGTTCATTTATGCTTACTTCATCGTTGCATTTGCTCAAACGCTCAACATCTTTGCTCAAAGGCGGGCGAACGCCGCCTCTGCAACGATCATCTATTCTTTGGAGATCATTTTTTCTCTCATATGGGGAACTGTCATGCCCGAAAATCTGGTTGAACCGGTAACACCCGATGTATTCATGCTGATCGGCGTCGTGTTTATTCTCCTCGGAAATCTGGCGGAAGTAGTAGATTTTTCGAGCTTGAAAGCGAAGATGAAAGGGCGTGATCGGGTTGGCTGAGAGAAAGAGAAAAGGGTTCTTATACTTATCGGCGGTATTTGCAGCTTTGATTGCGGTCTATCTGATCGTTTCCATCCCGTTCAAGGTTATGGAGATCATCCCGGGCTTTACGGATGTCCGTCCGGTTTCCATACTGATGCCGGTTTACGGAATATTCTTCGGTATTCCGGGCTGCATGGCTTACGCTGTCGGAAATTTTATAACGGATATAATCAGCGACAGCCTGAAATGGTCGTCAATAGCTGGCTTCGCGGCAAATTTCCTCGGCCCCTTTTTCTATTATCTGTTTTGGATAAAGCTGTCAAAGCAAAGTTTTAATCTCAGAAATCGAAAGAATATCCTCAAGCATACGGCGGTCATCATCGTTGACTCTCTGCTTATAGCGGGTATTATCACTCCGTTTGTTGAGCTCTCTTACCCCGAGGTGAATTCCGGGATGTTCTTTTCCGTTGTACTCGGCAATTCTTTTGTTTTTCCGTTTTTTATCGGAATACCGCTCATTATTCTTATGCAGGATGAGCTGGGCTTTACGCCTATCGAAAAGAAGAATAATAATACTCAGAAGAATAATATTTAGAATAATAAATACTTATAAAAAGGGAGCTGTCCAGATGACAACTCCTCTTTTTTATTTATGTTTATGATTGGGATTTTGATTGGGCTTTGTGTATTCTGCCGGGCCAAACGCAAGAATCATCGGAAATACATACGGAATAAAATACATTCCGATTTTGAACGCAGTTCCCTTGCCGAAGCAATTGCACATTTTATTGACATGAACCGCCTCCGACACAAGCGTAAATACCGTGGTAAAGATCAGGAACGATATCTCAAACCATTCCGGAAATGTCAGATAAGCGGCAACAAAGGTTTCAAAAGTCCATATCGCCATCTCCAGAATGAACCATATATGACTCATTCCGACTATATGGTGAGATATAAAGATGTTGTAAAAGGGTATCAGCGCTTTCCAGCCCTTTTCACCTGCTTTTACCAGAATCTTCCACTCGGAAATCGCTATCAGAACAAAAAGCGAAACGACGAATACACAAAGTATGATTATCAATATCAAGATATAATCCATTTTTTATTTTTGCTTTAAAATGTATTTCGCAGCTTTATTCGTCTCAACTGCTCGATTTGGGGATCAAATCCGAGATGAGCTCAGCGGTCTTGGTTATGGGCATAGTTTGGATAACGACTCTGCCGGGACCCGTTACAACCGTGTTGAAGAAACCTTCTCCGCCCAAAAACTTGTTTTTGATTCCCTTTACGCTTTCAACATCCATTGAGCAGGATTCTTCCATCATAACAAGATGACCCGTATCCAGGATCTTCCTCTCGCCGGGAGCAAGATCATACGATTTTGTGGAGCCGTCGATCTCAAGGAAAACGATTCCGTTACCGGAGAATTTTTCCATGATAAAGCCCTCGCCGCCAAAAAAGCCGCCTGAAATCTTTTTCTGGAAAAATACGGACATTTCCACATTGCCGGCACACGCAAGAAAAGCCTTCTTCTGAGCTATTACGCTCTTTCCGTTTCCTACCTCGACCGCAAGGATCTGTCCGGGGAAGGAAGACGCGAAAGCGATTTCGCCGTCTTTGTTGGCTGTATAGGTGTTGAGGAAAAGGGACTCGCCCGAAAAAGCTCTGCCGAACATTTTCTTTATGCCGCCTCCGCTTGTCTCCATCGTGAAAGCGTCGTCCATCCAGGACATTCCGCCGGCTTCACATATGATTTTTTCACCTTTTTTCATTTTGCACAGTACTGCGGGAAGGTTATTTCCCATGATTTCATATTGCATAATTGACCTCCTAAAATTTTTTAAGGCAACACCGCACAATTTGCGGCGCACGCCTTGCTTGAATATTATTCAGTCAGACTGCCCAAAAATCTCGGCAAGGCGCCGGTCTTACCTCAATTTATTTATACAATCTAACTTCGCAATTCATTATCTCGTAATAAAATGCTTGAATTCTCTGTCGTTTTCAAAATCGACGGTGCGGTAGAAATCGGGATAGATCGTCACGCCGTCGGAATTGTCCGGATCTATCCATTCGAGATACTCGCCGCCGGGACCGTCTTCGGTGCAGTGACCGTTCGGGATTTGCAGGAGCTTTTCATTCGGCTTGACAGTAAAAAAGCAGGAGACCTCGTGAAAGAAAACTCCCTCGTCGCAGGTGAAGAAATTCTCGTGGATCGCCGCGAGGCGGTCGAGCTCGCAGTCGATGCCCGTTTCCTCCTTCAATTCGCGCAAGGCGGCTTCCGTCAGGCTTTCACCGAAGCGAACCCTGCCGCCGACAGAATAGTAAAATGCGCGTTCTTCGTTCGGATTCCTCGCCAGCAGGATCTTTCTGCCGTTTGTGACGATAACTCCCACGCGGTAGTTGAAATTGCCTTGATCGGTTTTAAATGTGCAGTCCATTGCTCAATCCTTCTCATAAAAAATGATCGTCATTTTGTCGTTGATCACTTCTGTTTTGCCCGTTTTATGATAGCCGAGCTTTTCATAAAGATAGCAGTTGCCCTGTTCCTGCAAGATCGTGTCGAGCTGCCAATGCGACGCTCCGTGCAGCCGTTCGGCTTCCGTGATCGCCTGCTGCGCGTAGCCCTTGTTGCGGTGCTCGGGCATAATGAAAATAGGCGATATCCGCTTGCGAGTTTTGCCGTCCCTGCAGTCGATCACGCGTATCACGCCGACAATTTCACCGTCCGCCGTGATGAAATAATAGGTCGTTTCGGGCTGATTGAAACGCCATACGATTTTATCGATTTTTTCCGTCGCAGGGCTCGTTTCGGTGTCCCGATACTTTTCATACAGCTCGGCAAACGCCTCCATCTGCATTTCCCAAATCGTCTGCAAATCATCAAAATCGGCTTTCAGCAATTCGATTTTTTGCTTCATCGCGCTTAAGCCTCGCTGATGGGAAAAATGTTTTCATAATGATTCATGTCGGTGAAATGCTGATAGAAAAGCCGATCGGTTGACAGCGTGAACGCAAAGCTGTCGCGGTTCAGCTCATCGATGACCGCCTTGAGCTTCAAGCGGGCGGCATTGTCAAAGCCCTGATGATTATAATAGCCGAGCGTGATGTGCGGCGTGAAAAACGGATAGTCGCAGACCTTCACGTTATCTATCAGTGTGTAGATCTCCTGCAATTTGTTCCAGTCCTCTTCCTCGGCGGGCAGCAGGGACAACACCAGGCTTTTGCTTACCATATTGAGAACCTTGTTTGTTTTCATGCGAATAGTCTGACGGCAAACGGGATTTGCACGGAGAACGGCTCTCAGCTTTTCCTCATTCGCCGCCGTGACCTGTTCGGAAACAGACGCGCTTAAATCGTGCATAGTCATGTGAATGGTTGCAGCGCCGATTTTTTCACAGAAGCACTCCGGCGCCGCTGCATACAGCTTTTCGATCATTGCGTAAACGTATGCTTTCACATCATCTTCCGTCTCAAACACTACCGTATCGCCGAAAAACGGACAAAAGCGATTGTCGGGATCGACCTTTTCCGATAACCCCCTGTCCGGTGTGAACCAACCCTCCGAGGCAAACTGCTCGTCGTCCTGATAGCTGATTCTGGTTTTAAAATCGTCGTATTTTTCTTTCATATCTTACATCTCTTTTCAAAGATTATTTTCCCCAAAATCGAGAAAAGCTTGGTTTTGGGAAATAAATTTATTTTTTTCAAATTTTTTCAAAAATTATGGCGCGTCCATGACCGCTGATTATCGGGAGTTTTTTTATTATACCACACCGCGAAGCCGCTTTCAACCGTTGCCGCGAAAATCTTCTTTACAAGTGTCACGCTGTCCGATATATAGATTTAATAATCCTAATCTCTAAGTACCCACTGATTAAAAACTCATATTTCCATTA
>JBGUPW010000313.1:0-15716 GCA_045130495.1 Ruminococcus sp.
CACGCAGTATTGTTTTGTATTGCTTTATATGTAATAATATGCGATATGCTGAATTTTATGCGATAGATGTTAAATGGTTTTATTTGATAATAGTATTAAATTGCTTTATCAAAAGACAGAATTATTTATTGAAGTCAAAGAAATTCATCTGCGAAAAGCCCGTCGGCAGCGGTATCGTACACATATAAAAGAAAGCGAACACCAAACAGAAAACGGCGATCGACAAAACCGCTATCCTGTTCGGCAGATCTTTGAATGTGCCGACGATACCAAGGAGAAACAGCACCAGAGAATATAAAACAGTCACAAGCATATAGGAGTCGCCCTTTGTGTTATCTCGCTTTCCCTCTTCAAGCAGCTTCTGAGATTCAGCAACCGTTTTCTTCGCGGAAGAAAAGTATTTTTCTTCCATGCCGGGCATATTAAACGGATTGTCTTCGTTGTTTTCCTCCATCCATTTTATGGCTTCGGCAAGAATTTCGCTGACATTCTCCTTCTTGAATTTCTCGATTTTTTCGTTTAATAGTTTTACTTTTGTCTGATTGCCTTCGAGCTTCGCTGCTTCCAGATCATAATAGTAATCCTTTGCGGTGTTCCACGACATATAATCCGCAAGATAAAGCTGCATACCGTAGTTATATTCCGTGGTTCCCTGTGACGCCGTGTTATTACTTGATGTAAAATTAATGGACTGCAGCCCGCCGTGCAGGTGACCGATCCATGAAGCCCAAGCCGATAGCAGCGTAGTGATACCGAGAAATACCGCGACAACTGTTTCGAGCCTTTTGGCGGTAACGATGGTTTTTCTGTTCTTTATCGCGTTATCGGGAGAAGTATCACCGTGTTTTACAGTCTCGTTTTTTGTTTGTTCCTTTTCTTTGTTTGCCATTTTTATGACCTCCGTTTTTTGACCTCTTTGGGAAGCACTGATTAATTCAGCGGTACCAGCGGTATCTTTATATTTATTTGCTTTATTTGTTTTATTTGTGTCAGGGTATTGGATTTATGTAAGTAACACAAAAGCCCATTTTACACTTCTATTTTACACTTTTATTTCAATTATTCCAATAGGATGTTCCGAAATGAAACGTTTATTTTTATAAAAACTATTGATTTTTTGTTGTGTTTTTGTTTATAATATAACAGAAGAATTTAAAGTAGCACCATTCGTGTGCGCAGATCGCCGTACAATATATTAAAGTCAAACTGCTTTTTGCAGAGACATAAATAAACCTCTAACAAAACAACAGAAAGGTGAGTGTTTAATCATGAAAAAAATCATAGCAATTCTTTTGACAGCAGGGTTTATGGTTTCCATGACAGCCTGCTCCTCTCAGCAATCCGAGAATAAGGGCGAGCAGTCCGAAACCAAAAGCGAACAATCGGAGACAAAAAGCGATCAGCCCGAGAATGCCGGCGCACAGACCGAAAATGACAGAGAAACGATTTATCAGGTTGCCCTTCTGCAATCGCTTACGCAAGGCTACTATGACGGCATTATTAAAGTCAGCGAGTTGAAGCAGCACGGCGACACAGGTATCGGCACCTTTGAAGGCGTCAACGGCGAGATGATCGTGCTCGACGGCAAGGTATATCAGGCACTCGGCGACGGCACGGTTCAGGAAGCGGATGATAACGAAACCGTACCGTTCTCAAACGTGACCTTCTTCGATAAGGACGGGACACTTGAGCTTTCCGTTGTCAGCGACATCAACATTTTAAAGGAAAACCTCAATTCCATGGTTGAGGAAAAAGGCAAAAACCTGTTCTACTTTGTAAAGGTAAACGGCACCTTTGATGTGATGAATGTGCGCAGTGAATTAAAGCAGGAAAAGCCCTATAAGCCGCTTGACGAGGCGCTCGCGACAGACCAGAGGGAGTTCAATTATGAAAACATAACGGGTACTGTTGTCGCGCTGTACTGCCCCGACTATATGGGCGGACTGAACACCCCCGGTTGGCATTTCCACTTTATCTCCGATGACAAAACAAAGGGCGGTCATATTCTTGACCTTAATTTTGCTAAAGCAACGGCAGAGTATGACTCTACTCCCGCATTTGATATGTGCCTGACAGATAACGGTGATTTCCAGAAGATGGAGCTTGCAAAGGACGTCAGCGACGCTATCAAGAAGGTTGAAACAAACGAGGAATAACAAGGGCTCTTGCAATTGAACCTGTTATTTTAAAATAATACATCTGATATCAAGGCAGAGGAAACGGTCTATCGTTCTTCTGCCTTATATTATTCACCAAATCACAGAACATTTGTCGATTTCTTTTTATATAATCATACCATTTTGTGTCGAAGTTTACAATGTTTTATTTTGTTTTTTATCAAAAAATATCCGTACTTTCCTCTAAATCTGCGGTATTCTCTGCTTCACGGAAAAACTGTCTGTTTTATAAGATAATGCCTATAGTTTACTCTTTCTCTTAAAAGGGGTTCTATAAATGTCACTGTCAATTGTCAATTAAAAAGCCTTCCTCCATAGTCCGCATTTTAACGCGGAAATGAAGGAAGGTTTTTGATGTTCGGAAGCGCGGGTCGGGTGCAGCATAAAGCTGTCCCGCCGTGGCAAGGGCTTATTCCTCTATCGCTTCAAGCTCGGACTCCTCAACTCTGCGGAGTTCTTTTTTGTTGAACGCGTCGTAGATGAGCGGAACGATAAACAGTGTCATAAGCGTTGCGTACAGCAAGCCGCCTATGCACACTATCGCAAGCGGCTGCATCATTTCGGCTCCGGTGCCTATTCCGAGCGCCATTACCGAAAGACCGAGAATCGTTGTAAGCGCGGTTATGAATATCGGGCGCATTCTGGTTTTGCCCGCCTCGACTATCGCCTCGACGCGCTCTTTGCCGTCTGCGCGAAGCAGGTTGATATAGTCGACAAGCACAATGCCGTTGTTTACGATTATTCCGCAGAGCATTATGAAGCCGACAAGCGAGATCACGCTTATATCAAAGCCCGTCACAAGCAGAGCCAAGAAGCCGCCCGTAAACGCAAGCGGGATCGTGAACATGATTATAAACGGTGATTTAAGACTCTGGAACTGCGCCACCATAATAAGATATATCAGTATTACGCCCAGCAGAAGCATGAGCATGAGCTGCTGCATAGCCTCCATTGTCTGCTTGTCTGAGCCCTCGTAGTCGATCGTGAAGCCCCGGGGCAGCTCGTAGTCGCTGAAAAGGCTCTTTGCCCTCGCCGTCACGTCGGTCAGGTTGTAGCCGTCCTTTAGCGTGCCGCTTATCGTCAGATAGCGCTTTTGCGACTTGCGGTTTATCACGTCCATCGTCTCGGACTTCTCGACCTCGGCTATGCTTGAAAGCGAGGTCTTTTTCTCGTTGCCCTCGGCGTCGGTATAGGTCAGCATCACCTTTCCGAGCTTTTCGGCTGTTACAAGGTTCTCCTCGTCCTTGACGGTAACTATATCTATCGTCTTTCCGTCTTCGATTTTGAGAGAAGTGGAGGTTTTCTCGCTGGATATCTCCGCTGCTATCTGCTGGAACACCTGAGCAGTGGTAAGCCCCTTCTCGGTAGCTTTTTTGCGGTCTATTGTGACCTTAAGCTCGGGTGAGGTGGCGCCGACATTGCTTTTCGCCTCGTCTATTCCTTCAAGCTCTCCGAGCTTGTCAGCCATATCCTCCGCAGTTGTTTTCAAAAGCTTCAGGTCCTCGCCGTAAAGTGTCATCTGCACGCTGTTATCGCCCAAAAGCGTCGAAACCGAGGAGCTTGAATCGGAGGTCACGGTGATCTCTCCGTCTATATCGAGTCTGCCCTCGATCTCTTTTGATATTTCCTTTCCGCGCTTGGTGTACTCGGGCTTAAAAACACCGTAGCCCGTCACCGAGCCCGTGCCGGTTTGCAGATCCGACGGAACTATTCCCATCATTCCCGAGGTTCCGCCGACCATTACGCCGACGGTTTCAAATTCATCATAGTCGCTCAAAACCGCGTTGACCTTTTCGGCTGCTTTTACCGTATCATCAAAGGTCGCGTTATCGCTGAGCTTGACCGTCACCTGAACCTCGGTGCTGCTCATTGACGGCATGAAGCTGAAACCTCTGAGATATACCAAAAATCCGCTGCCGAGCAGCAAGGCTATTACGACGGCAATCGCCGCTATTTTATGACGGAGCACAAAGCGCAGTGACTTTTCGTAAGACTTCTTTATCCTGCCCTCGCCCTCTCTCTTGGGCATTCTCACTCGGCGCAGCATATAACGGCTCATTGCGGGAACGAGCGTGAGAGCCACGATAAGGCTCGCTGCAAGGGCATAAGTGATCGTCAGCGCCATGTCAACAAACAACTGGCGAGTGATGCCCTCTACGAATACGATGGGCAGGAACACGCAAACCGTCGTAAGTGTTGAAGCTACGATCGCTCCCGCGACCTGACGCGCTCCGTTGAGAGCGGAACGCACGGGCGAATAGCCGAGATGTCTGAGGCGGTAGGTGTTCTCGATAACTACGACCGAGTTATCAACGAGCATTCCGACGCCTATCGCAAGACCCGAAAGCGAGAACATATTCAGGGATATTCCGCTGAAATACATCATAACTATCGCGAAAATCACGCTTACGGGAATCGAGACCGCAACGATAACGGTCGGCTTAATATCGCGCAGGAAAAGCAGAAGAATAATGATCGCCAAAGCCGCGCCCGTCAGCAGGTTTTGCAGAACGCCGTTTATTATGATCTCGATGTAGTCGCCCTGGCTGTAGATCGTCGTGAAGCGCAGACCCTCAAATTCCTTTTCAAGCGCTTCGGTGGTATTGTTTATGTTGTCGCAGACGGTCGCGGTGGCGATATCGCTCTGCTTTGAAAAGCTCAGGAGCACGCCGTCCTCGCCGTTCACCTTTGCATAAATTTCATCGGAATTGTCGGCGGTGAACACGTCGGCCACGTCGCTCAGCCTTATAATGCCGATACCGTCGATTTTACTGTCGAAAAGCGGAAGACTCGCAAGCTCCTCTTCGCCTATGACCTCGTCGCCGACGCGCACCAAAAAGCGGTTGTTGTTTTCGTCGGTGACATAGCCCGCAGGCATGGAAAAGTTCTGAGCGGTAAGGATTCCCGACACGGTCTCGATCGTGACGAGATTGTTTGGATCGGCTTGCTTCTTTGCTTTTTCCTTTTCGGTGGTAAGAGTGTTGAGGTTATTATCAAGCTCCGTTTCAGCCGCGCTCAGCTGAGCCGCCGCCGCGTTAACCTCGGTTTGCTTAGCTGTCAATGTCGATATTGCGCCCGACATCCGGAAGTCAGCCGCCGACTGCTGCTGCGCGATCGTCGCAAGAGCCTCATTTACCGTCACGGTGTTTTCGTCAAGCCCCTTGAGCGCCGTGTCAAGCTGCTCAATTCCGCTGTTGATCTGAGCCGTTTGATCGCTCATGGATTTAAGCGTATCGTCGAGGCGTGAGGTGTCTGTTCCCAACTCGGCAAGCTTTTTGTTTACGTCGGCAATGGAGCTGTCAACCTTTTCAAGCGCTGCGTTGGCCGCGGCGATCGAAACTGCGAGCCCTTCTTTTTTTATGCCCATCGGTTCAAGCTGCTTGTCTATCTCCTCGAACTCGGCAAAAATTTCGGCGCGTTCCTCTTCGGTCAGCTCCTCCGTGGCGAGCCTTTTCACCCCGGCAACATATTTTTCGTTTAAAGAATTAAGCGTTTCGAGCTTTTCGACCAGCTCCGCCTTTTTCTCCAAAAGCTCCTCATAGGTCGTCTTTATTGTGAGCAACGCCTTATAGGTCGTTTCAAGAAGTGTTTTTGTATTTGTGAGCGTTGACTTCTGGTCAAGAAGCTCCATTTTGGCTGAAATCAGCTTGCTTTTGCCGTTGTCCGCCTCGGTCTGAGCCTCAGCCAGCTTTTTGCCGAGCTCCTCCTGCTGACTCTTTATCGAGTCTAAGGATTCAGTGATGACCGCGGCTCCGTTTTCAGCCTCTTTTGCATTGTCTTTCAGCTGCTTCTTCGCTTCCTCTATTTTTTCCTCCGCCTCGGAAAAACGGCTGTCGAGAGCGGCGTTGATTTTTTTGTTGAGCGAATCGAGCTTTTTCTGAGAGATCATCACGTTTTCTTTTTCGACGACGATACCCTTATCCGAGACAGAGGCTACCCCGTCAATGCCCTCCAAGCGGTTCATCAGCTCGTCGGAAACAAAGTCCGAGATATCATGCCTGTCCTTGCCCTCATAGTCTACCGCCAGCATAGAAACGGGCAGGATGTTGGGGTTTATTTTTATAAGATAAGGGCTGCCGACGGCTTCATCCCAATTGTCCGAAAGCGTGTCGAGAGCCGCGCGCACGTCTATCGTCGCGGTGTTCATGTCGGTTCCGTCCTCAAACTCGATTATACACATCGAATAGCTGTCGTTTGAGGTGGAGCGGATCTCCTTCACGCCGTCGATGACGGATATCGACTTTTCAAGCGGCTTTGTCACCGTTGTTTCCACCGTTTCGGGCGTCTGACCGATATACGTCGTGAGCACGAGCGCATAAGGCAGATCCATTTTGGGCATAAGGTCTGGCGTCATTTTTAAGAAAGCTACGATTCCCAAAACGATTATCAGCACCGCCGCCACAAAAACAGTCATTGGTTTTTTAACACTAAGTTTTGACAACATAAATCCTCCATACTAATAAACAGCGCCTGTTTTTAAAATTTCAAGCTTACGTCTGTAGTCGCCTCTCACATTTTCAAGCTCCTGCTCCATAACATAAAAATTGAACGCGGCGTTTTTCAACATACCGTTGAGTATCTGGGTAAGCAGCTCATAATCGTGGTTGTCCCGATACCGCAAACCGTCGCGTGAAAATCTCCTGAAACAGCCGCGGAACTCGCTGAGTCCCTTGAAACGGTTCATAATATATTCCGATACCAAATCATTGTTAGCTCTCAGGCTGCGCATAAGCCGTCTGAGGATTATGCGGTACGTTTCATTTTCGGAGAAGGATGCCACAATATCAAAAAGCTGCTCATAAATATAGAAAACGTCTCCGTTTGAATCCTTTACGACCTTGTTCAGATCCTCTATTATCAGCTCGACAAATCTTTTAAGCAGGACATCTATCAGGTCAACCTTGTCATCAAAATACTGATAAAAGCTTCCGCGTGATATTCCCGCTCGCTTTACAATACGGTTTATGCTTATTTTTTCGTCCGAGGCGTCGGCAAACTCGCAGATAATCGCCTGTATAACGCGCAGGCGTTTTTCTTCGGGAAGATTGTAAAAAGTCGATTTGATCAAAAACCGCACCCCCAAAAAATCATTGTGACAGGTTGTCATGTAAACACTTGTCATAATTTTATCACGGAGTACGTTTAGTGTCAATCCTTTTCTGTCGTTGTTTCCGAATCCTGTCTTTCTGTCTTTCCGTCTTGCTCTCCGCTCCGGTCGCTCATGCGGCTTTTTATTTCGCAAATCAACCGGCTGCCGGCGCCGAAAAAACGAATAACAACGTAATTATCGACAAAACTGTTAATTTATATAATGGAACCTCAAATAATAGGAAATCTCAAATAATTCCCTGCCGCATTTCTGCACGATATTGAATTTTCAGAGGCTCCCATAACAAAAAATAACGATTTCTTATTGAATTTTATGTAAAAATATGATAATATATAATAGCTGTTTTATATTTTTCCGACAGCGAAAAATCCGTAATTGCACAGACGGTTTTGCCGTCTGCTTCAATACAGGCGAAAGGAGAGAATATGGCTAAGGATATGTTAACCGCGATTTACGCGGCAGAGGAAGAGTCTGACCGCCGCGAGAGCGAGGCTAAGGCTAAAGCCGAGCAATCTATTGCCGACGCAAAAAAAGAAGCGGCGGCGCTGATTGACGCACGCAAGGCAAAGGCGGAAGCGGACTCTCAGGCTGAGCTCGACGCAGTGCGCGCCGAGAACGACAAGCTGCTGAAGAAAACCGCGGCAGAAGCAAAAAACGAATGCGCGGCTATTTCGGCGACCGCCGAAAAGAACCGCAGCAGGGTAATCAAAACAGCGGCGGAAGCGTTGCTGGGAGGCCGCTGACCAAACAAATTTGTCAAAAAACATTACCCGGCGGCTGACAGTAACGCGAAAGCGCTAAGGTCTCCGTCGCGGCAAAGACAGAGGTGAGGCCGAATTGGCAAAATTAAAAATGAAAACAGTGCGGATCATCGCACTTCGTCAGGACAGGAAGCGGCTGCTTGAGCATTTGCAGGACAGCGCGCTGATGCAGATAACGAAGAGCGAGAAATCCCGCGAGGGCTTCAGGCGCGTCAACGTCTCGCCGCAAATGCAGGTATTTGAGCGAAACGTCGAGCTCACCGAGCAGGCGCTGAAGATCCTCGACAACGCCAAACCCGAAAAGGCGGGACTTCTCGCCTCATTCAAGGGGCGGCGTGAAATCGATCCCGACGAGATCGGGGTCATCGCCTCAAACGCCAAGCAGGTAATTGAGGCTTGCTCGCGGATAGCGGAGCTTGACAAGGAGTGCTCCGACAATGCCGCAGAGCGGATCCGCGTCAACACCCAGCTCGCTCAGCTTGAAAGCTGGAAAACGCTGGACATTCCCTTAAACACAACGGGCACAAAATCGACAGCGGTGTTTATCGGCTCGTTCCCCGAGCAATACAGCTTGGAACGGCTAAAGACAGCGCTGGCTGCCGAAAATCCCAAGCTTGAGTTTGAGGTTGAGATCCAGTTCAGCGAGCCGAACATAACAAACGCGGTCATCTTCGCTCCTCAAAGCCAGAAAACAATGGCTGAGGACGCGCTGAGGACTCTGGGCTTCGCAAAGCCCATGTCCGCCACTCACAAAATCCCCAAGGACAAGACGGAGCTTCTCAAAAAGAAGATCCAACGACTGCTTGAGGAAGACAAAGCGGCGCAGGAGGAAATTGCGTCTTATGACGAAATGCGCGACAAAATCAAAATCACGCAGGATTATTTCCGTTTCCGCGCCGACAAGTACAATGTTATAAATCATCTTGACCACTCAAAGCACGTGTTTATCATCGAGGGCTATGTTCCCGAGGAGGACAGCGAAAAGCTTGAAGCTCTTTGCAGCAGAGTCTCGACGTGCGTAGTGGAATTCGGCGAAGCGGGAGATGACGCTCCCGTCAAGCTCAAGAACAACAAATTCGCGGAGCCGGCTCAGGGAATACTTACAATGTACTCTTCACCCGGCAAAACCGACATCGACCCCACGCCCGTTTTGGCGTTCTTCTTCTACTTCTTCTTCGGAATGATGTTCTCCGACGCGGGCTACGGAATACTTTTGGTCATCGGCACGGGACTTTTGATTAAGCTTTGCAAGCCCGACAAAAAAATGTACGATAACCTGAAGCTCTTCCAGTACTGCGGAATATCGACGACACTGTGGGGCTTGGCTTTCGGAAGTATCTTCGGCGACGCACCTGCGGCGCTGTACAATCTGTTCACAGGCTCAAACGTGGTGATGGCTCATTCCATCAGCAATTTGAACGACCCCACACCCGCACTTCTGCCGTGGCCGATCATCGACCCACAAAAAGACGCGCTTATGCTGATGGTTATTTCGATAGCCTTCGGTCTTATACATATCTTAGTGGGCATGAGCTGCAAATTCATCATGTGCATCAAGCAGAAGGATTATGCCGGCGCATTCTTTGACACGGGATTGTGGATGCTCATGCTCATCGGCTTCGCAGTGCTCGCGATCGGTCTTTTCGCGGAACCGATCCTTATCACGGTGGGAGCGGTGATCGCAATTGCCTGTGCCGTCGGACTCATTCTTACGCAGGGACGCAACAAAAAGGGAATCGTCGGAAAAGCGGTCGGCGGTCTCGCCTCGCTCTACGACATCACAAGCTACATCTCCGATCTGCTTTCCTACTCCCGTCTGCTGGCGCTCGGACTGACCACGGGCGTTATGGCTCAGGTGTTCAACAAGCTCGCCACAATGATGGGCACAAACGTTTTGGGAATAGTATTTTTGCTGGTGATTTTAATTGCCGGTCACTTGATCAACATCGGTCTGAACGCGCTGGGCTCTTACGTGCACACAATGCGTTTGCAGTATGTTGAAATGTTCAGCAAATTTTATGAGGGCGGCGGAAAAGAATTCGAGCCGTTTTCATTAAACAGTAAATATATCAAAATTCAGGAGGACAAATAATTATGAATGCTGGAATCTTTTTTACAATTTTAGGCGCGGCGATCGCGACCGTACTCGCAGGTATCGGCTCGGCAAAGGGCGTAGGCTCTGCTGCTCAGACTTCAATGGGCGTTCTCTCCGAGAACCCCTCAATGTTCGGTAAAATGCTCGTTCTCACCCTTCTCCCCGGCACACAGGGTCTTTACGGCTTTATCGTAGGCTTCCTTATTCTCGTAAACAGCGGCGTTCTCGGCGGAGCTGCCGGCGTTACCGACGCTCAGGGCTACGCATATGCAGGCGCTTCACTGGCTATCGGCTTCGGCGGACTGTTCTCGGGTATCGCCCAGGGAAAGGCGGCTGTTTCGGGTATCGCCATGACAGCCAAGGATGAGAAAAACTTCTCCAAGGGCATGGTTTCCGTAACGCTCGTTGAAATTTACGCTCTGCTTGCGTTCATCGTTTCTCTGCTCGTTGTTCTTCAGGTTCCCAACTTATAATAAAAACTTATAATAAATCCGTTTACGGCAAACTTGTAAATGAATTTACGGTACTCGGCAAGCGGCTCCGCGGATGACCCGCGGCAGACACGGCTTGCAACAACGACGATGAAAGGATGGTGAGTCTGAATGAACGGCAGTGAAAGAATCCTGAGCCGTATAAAATCAGACTGCGACGAAAGCGTCAGGGCGATTGAGAAGCACGCGCAGGCGGAACGCGGCCGCATTATAGCCGGCGCTCAGCACGACGCCGACAAAAGCGCCGCCGAAATTGCCGAAAAGACAGCTCAGCTGAGCGCACGCGCCAAAACCTCGGCGCAAAGCCGCGCCCAGCTTGAAAAACGCAACGCTCTGCTGAAGCAGCGCAGAATTGAAATTGACAAAACCGTTTCGGGTCTTGAGGAATATCTGCTCAACCAAAATGATTACGATTATTTTGAGTCGATCTACCGTCTTGCCGCAACGCTCGGCGGCAAAAGCGGCGTGGTGTTCCTCAACAAAAAAGACCTTGCCCGCAAGCCCAATAACTTTGAAAAAAGGCTAAAGGCGGCAGGGCTTGACGCAACGGTCAGCTCCGCGCCCGCGGATATAAGCGGCGGCTTTATCCTAAAATGCGGCGACGTGGAAGAAAACATGGAATTTTCCGCCATAATCAACTCTCGGCGCGACGAAATAGAAGACCTCATCAACAAAGAGCTTTTCGCGCGGTAAGGGGGACTTATGGCATTATCATACGAATTCTCCATAGGCTCGGTGCGCGCCAGAGAAACAAGGCTTTTCACCAAAGCCGACATCGAACAAATTCTCGGCTGCAAAACCGTCGATCAGCTTTGCCAAACCCTGAGCGACAAGGGCTACGGCAGCGGCAAGGACTTTGATGAAATAGCGGAAAACCACATGAACGGCGTTTGGGAATACCTCAAAAGCATAGCGCCCGATTTCTCTGTTTTTTCGCCGTTTCTCATTCAGAACGACGTGCACAACTTTAAAATCGTGTTAAAGGGCGTTATGTCCGCGCGCGACTACTACACCGCGCTGCTGATAACCCCCTGCACGGTCGAGCACAGCGAAATCATAAACGCGGTTGAGCACCGCAACATGACGAGCCTTCCCGAGTGGATGATTGTTCCCGCCGAAAAATCATACGACCTTCTCGCACACACCGGAGACGCACGCGCCTCCGACGCCGTGATCGACAAGGCGGTAATGCTGGAAATGCTCCGTCTCAGCGAAGGCTACCGCTCAAAATTTTTAACAGAATATTTCAAAACACTCGTTTTTTACAACTGTGTTAAAATCGCAATACGCGCCGCTCGTACCGGCGCCGACAGACATTACCTCAAAACCGCCATGCCGCGCTTTGAGGGCTTTGACCGCGACAAGGTAATCGCCGCCGCGGTAAAAGGGCTTGACGCCCTGCTCGAAACGCTCGCCAAAAGCGACGACTTCGGATGCAGAGCCGCCGTGGAGCAGTACAAAAAATCACCCTCGGCCTTTGAAAAGTTTGTGGACGACAAGCTGATTATTTTGGCAAAGGAAAGCTGCAAGCGCACCTGTGAGGGCGCCGAACCGATGCTCGGATATTATCTGGGCGAGGAGGCTCAGAAAAAAGTGCTGCACATCATAGCCTGCGGAATAAAAACAAAAACCGACACAGATATTATAAGGGAAAGGCTGCGTGAGATCTATGGCTAAAAACATTGCCGTTATCGGCGACGGCGAAAGCATAAAGGGCTTTTCCGCCGTGGGGCTTGACATTTACCCCTGCGACGACGCAGCAGAGGCGGGCACGCTGCTCAGGCGCGTTGCCGACAGCGACCGCTACGCCGTGATATATGTGACCGAAACCGTTTATTATGCCGCGGACAAGGCGCGGGCGCGCTACGAGGAGAGACTGATACCCGCCATTATCCCTATTCCGGGAGTGACGGGCAACCGCGGCACAGGCGTCAAACGCCTGTCGGCATTTGTGGAAAAGGCAGTCGGCTCCGACATAATCTTCAACGATTGAGGTGTATAATTTGAAATCAGGAATCATAACAAAGGTCGCGGGCCCTCTGGTTATCGCGGAGGGAATGCGCGACGCTAATATGTATGACGTTGTGCGCGTTAGCAGCAAGCGTCTGATCGGTGAAATAATCGAGATGCACGGCGACCGCGCTTCCATTCAGGTTTATGAGGAAACCTCCGGTCTCGGCCCCGGAGAAACCGTTGTATCAACAGGCGCTCCGCTGTCGGTTGAGCTCGGTCCCGGACTTATCGGCGCTATCTACGACGGTATCCAGCGTCCGCTCGACGAAATAATGAAGGTCGCGGGCACAAACCTCAAGCGCGGCGTAGACGTTCCTTCGCTGAACCACAGCAAAAAATGGAAGTTTGAGCCCGTTGCCAAAGCCGGCGACAAGCTAAAGGCGGGCGACATTTTAGGAACCGTCCGCGAAACCGCCGCCGTGCTGCATAAAATTTTGGTGCCGAACAAAATCAACGGCACTGTCAAAAAAATACAAGCGGGCGAATTCACGCTCGACGACCCCGTTGCCGTAATCAAAACAGACGACGGCGACAAGGAAGTAAAAATGTTCACAACATGGCCTGTCCGTGTGGGCAGACCCTACAAAAAGAAGCTCTCGCCCGACATTCTGCTCACCACGGGTCAGCGCCCCATTGACACGCTCTTCCCGCTCGCTAAGGGCGGCGTGGCGGCGGTTCCCGGTCCGTTCGGCTCGGGCAAGACCGTTGTTCAGCACCAGCTCGCAAAGTGGGCGGCGGCTGACATCATCGTATACATCGGCTGCGGCGAGCGCGGCAACGAGATGACCGACGTTCTCAACGAATTCCCCGAGCTGAAGGATCCGCGCACGGGCAACTCGCTCATGGAGCGCACGGTGCTTATAGCCAACACCTCCGATATGCCCGTTGCGGCGCGCGAGGCTTCTATCTACACGGGAATCACTATCGCCGAATATTTCCGCGACATGGGATACACCGTAGCGCTCATGGCTGACTCGACCTCCCGTTGGGCTGAGGCTCTGCGCGAAATGTCCGGTCGTCTTGAGGAAATGCCCGGTGAAGAAGGCTATCCCGCCTATTTGGGCAGCCGTCTGGCTCAGTTCTACGAAAGAGCCGGCCGCGTAATCGTAAACGGCACCGAGGACACCGAGGGCGCGCTGTCGGTTATCGGCGCGGTATCACCTCCCGGCGGCGACATCTCCGAGCCTGTTTCACAGGCTACTCTGAGAATCGTAAAGGTGTTCTGGGGACTCGACGCCAACCTCGCTTACAAGCGCCACTTCCCCGCCATCAACTGGCTGACCTCTTACTCGCTCTACACCGACCAGCTTGAAAAATGGTTCGCCGAAAACGCGGCTCCCGATTTTATGAAGCTGCGCGGCAGAATGATGGCGCTCTTGCAGGACGAAAGCGAATTGCAGGAGATCGTTAACCTCGTCGGCATGGACGCTCTCTCGGCTCCCGACAGACTTAAGCTTGAGAGCGCAAGGTCGATTCGCGAGGACTATCTGCACCAGAACGCCTTCGACCCCACCGACACCTACACCTCGCTTACAAAGCAGGTGCTTATGATGCGCGCCATTCTCAGCTACTACGACAAGGCGCGCGAGGCTTTGAGCAACGGAGCCAACATCGAAATGCTTGTTAATATCCCCGTGCGCGAGCGCATCGGACGGTATAAATACGAACCCGAAGACAAGATTCAGGCGGAATTTGAGTCGATACAGGCTCAGCTTGACGCCGAGATCAGCGACGTTTTGAAAAGGAGTGATGACTGATGCCAAAGGAATACCGCACCATTCGAGAGGTAGCAGGTCCTCTGATGATGATAAGCGACGTTGAAAACGTCAAGTACGACGAGTTAGGCGAAATCGAGCTTCCGAGCGGCGAGACCCGCCGCTGCAAGGTGCTTGAGGTCAACGGCACCAATGCTCTTGTTCAGCTTTTTGACTCCGCCGCCGGAATCAACCTTGCTAACTCAAAGGTACGTTTCCTCGGACGCTCAATGGAGCTGCCCGTTTCACCCGATATGCTTTCACGCGTTTTTGACGGTCTCGGAAACCCGATAGACGACGGTCCCGCGCTCATTCCCGAAAAGCGCCTCGACGTTAACGGCACGCCGATGAACCCCGCCGCCCGCAACTATCCGCAGGAGTTTATCCAGACGGGCGTTTCGGCTATCGACGGTCTTAACACCCTTGTAAGAGGTCAGAAGCTGCCTATCTTCTCGGCTTCGGGTCTCCCCCACGCCCAGCTTGCGGCGCAGATCGCGCGTCAGGCTACGGTTCGCGGCAAGAACGAGCAGTTCGCCGTTGTATTCGCCGCCATGGGTATCACCTTCGAGGAATCCAACTACTTCGTGCAGTCCTTCCGCGAGACGGGAGCTATCGACCGCACCGTTATGTTCGTCAACCTCGCTAACGACCCCGCTATCGAGCGTATCGCGACTCCGAAAATGGCGCTCACCGCCGCCGAGTATCTCGCGTTCGATTTGGGAATGCACGTGCTCGTTATTATGACCGACATCACAAACTACGCCGACGCGCTGCGCGAGGTTTCCGCCGCCCGCAAGGAGGTTCCCGGCAGACGCGGCTATCCCGGCTATATGTACACCGACCTCGCAACTCTGTACGAGAGAGCGGGCAGACTCCGCGGCAAGGACGGCTCTATCACGCTTATCCCGATCCTCACAATGCCCGAGGACGACAAGACTCACCCGATCCCCGACCTCACGGGCTACATCACCGAGGGTCAGATCATTCTCAGCCGTGAGCTTTACCGCAAGGGTGTGACCCCGCCGATCGACGTTCTGCCTTCGCTGTCCCGTCTTAAGGACAAGGGTATCGGACCCGGCAGAACAAGAAAGGACCACGCGGCTACAATGAACCAGCTTTTCGCGGCATACGCGAGAGGCAAGGACGCCCGCGAGCTTATGGTCATCTTAGGCGAGGCGGCGCTGACCGACATGGATAAGAAGTACGCCGAATTTGCCGAGGCGTTCGAGAGAGAATACGTCTCACAGGGCTATGAAGCGAACCGCTCGATAGAGGACACCCTCGACATCGGCTGGAAGCTGCTTGCCATTCTTCC
>JBGUPW010000314.1:0-8077 GCA_045130495.1 Ruminococcus sp.
GTGTGTTTTATGAGTATAACCGGAAATATCAAAACCTTCGGGATAATCGGCGGAGATAAAAGGCAGCTTTTTCTTGCGCAGTCGCTGATGTCGGACGGCTTCGGAGTGATATTGGCGGGCTTTGACAAGCTGCGCAATCAGGGCTTTGATAACATTTCATGCGTTGAGGCGGCTGTGCTGTACAGCGACGCGGTGATTTTGCCTCTGCCGTGCGTTCGCGCCGACAAGAGCCTGAACGCTCCGCTCAGCGAGCGAAGCCTGTTCTTTTCGGAGGGCGAGCTTGACGTGCTGCGAAAGAAGCCCGTTTTCGCGGGAATGAGGGAGAGGCTTATCCGCGCTTATCCCAAGCTCGACGGTGCGGAGGTGTTCGACTATGCCTCCCGAGAGGATTTCGCTATCCTGAACGCCGTTCCTACCGCCGAGGGCGCGGTTGAGCTTGCTATGAGCGAGTTTGAGGGAACTGTTTTCGGCAGCCGTTCGATGGTCGTCGGCTTTGGCAGGATCGGAAAGATTTTGTCGCGTATGCTTCATTCGCTTGGCAGCGAGGTCACCGTCTGCGCACGCAAGCCTTCCGATTTCGCTTTTATAGAGTCGCTCGGCTACCGTGCGAAAAACACTCAGTCGCTTTCGCTTGTTCACGGATATGATTTGGTATTCAACACGGTGCCCGCCCTTATCTTTGATGAAACTCTGCTTCAAAACACCGACAAAACCGCTTTGGTGATAGACCTTGCCTCTGTTCCCGGAGGTGTGGATTTTGAAAGTGCGCGCCGTCTGGGAATAGACGCGAGGCGGGCGTTGGCTCTGCCCGGAAAATGCGCTCCGAAATCCGCGGGAGAAATTATTAAAAAAACAGTATTATCTATAATCGAGGAGGTAAATCGGTGACAAAAGCAACCATTGGATTTGCGATGTGCGGTTCCTTTTGCACCTTTTCAAAGGCATTTGAACAGATGAGCGCTTTGGTGAACAGCGGATATGACGTGATACCGATCATGTCGCAGAACGCCTGTTCCATTGATACGCGCTTCGGAGCGGCGGCTGACATGGTGAAAAAAGCCGAGGATATAACGGGAAAAAGGGTGCTGAGTACGGTCGTCGATACCGAGCCTATCGGTCCGAAAAAAATGTGCGACCTGCTTATTATCGCTCCCTGCACGGGAAATACGCTCGCTAAGCTTGCTTTGGGCGTTACCGACACTTCGGTGACAATGGCGGCAAAATCCCATTTAAGGGTGTTGAAGCCCGTTTTGCTCTGCGCTGCTACGAACGACGCGCTCGGAGCCTCGGCGCAGAACATCGGAAGGCTGCTCAATACCCAAAACATTTTCTTTGTTCCGCTCAGACAGGACGAACCGGTGCTGAAACCGCGCTCGCTCGTGGCTGATTTCAAAAGGATCCCCGAATGTGCCGCTGCCGCTCTGGAAGGCAGACAGGTGCAGCCGGTTTTTATTTAAGCGCCGTCGGAGCGTTAAGTCGTAGCATTATCGGAGCATTAAATTAATATAACACAAAACACTAAACGATAAAGGGCAGACAACTACGCGTTGCCTGCTCATTTTTTTGTGATTATTCAATATGACGAAAATTTGTATTACATATTGAACTTCAAATATTTTTGTGCTAAAATATTTTTGATGAAAAAGATAAAATAATAATGAACATACATGGGAGAACAGTATGAAAGAAAAATCTCTGCGCTTTTTGGTTTCCGCTTCGGGCTTTGAGCTGGAGCGAATCAAAACCGCGCTTTCGGATAACGGCATACCCAACGACAGCAAGGCTCAAAAGAAGAGCTTTTCTGCAAAAGCGGTCACGGGAATTGACAATTCCGAGCAGGATATATATGTTTCCGAGGATGATTACGAAAAAGCCTACGACCTCTGCATCGGAATAGGAGCGATAAGACCCGAGGGCGAGGTGCAGGAAATCATCACCGACGACGAAGCCGCTTCTGCTGAGGGACAGAAAATTATGACCGACGATGAAGCTGCTTCTGCTGAGGTGCAGGAAACAGTGACCGACGATGAAGCCGCGCCTGCCGAGGAAGAATTTGAGGATATGCCTGAGGGCAAACGAGCCGCCGTGAGGATCATTTCGGCAATATTATTTCTTTTGATCGCCGCCGCGGTGATATTCGGAACCGACGCCATAACAGGCTGGATAAAAAGCTTTTTTCAGTAAGGAGTTAAAAATACAATGAATATTGAAACCAAGTGCCTGCACGCAGGCTATGAACCCGAAAACGGAGAGCCCAGACAGCTCCCTATCTATCAGAGCACGACATGGAAATACGCTTCGTCCGACGATATGGGCAAGCTGTTTGACCTTGAGGCGAGCGGATATTTTTACACCCGTCTCCAGAACCCCACAAATGACGCTGTGGCGGCAAAGATCGCCGCGCTTGAGGGCGGCGTAGCGGGTATGCTCACTTCGAGCGGACAAGCCGCGAACTTCTTCGCCCTGTTTAACATCTGTGAAACAGGAAGCCACATCATCGCTTCCTCCGCAATTTACGGCGGCACCTACAATCTTCTCGGCGTAACGATGAAGAAAATGGGGATCGACGTTACATTTATTGACCAGACTCTCTCCGAGGAGGAGCTTCAAAAGGAATTTCGCCCCAACACCCGCGCGGTGTTCGGCGAGACCGTCACGAATCCCACCGTTTCGGTTTTTGATATTGAAAAATTCGCACGTCTTGCCCACAAGAACGGCGTTCCGCTCATCGTTGACAACACCTTTGCAACTCCCGTCAACTGCCGTCCGATCGAGTTCGGCGCGGATATCGTAACTCATTCCACCACAAAATACATGGACGGTCACGCTATAGGCGTAGGCGGAGCGATCGTTGACAGCGGAAACTTCGACTGGATGGCTCATGCTGACAAGTATCCCGGCATGACTACTCCCGATGAAAGCTATCACGGACTTGTTTACGCCGAGAAATTCGGAAAGTTCGGTTATATCACAAAGGCTACCTCGCAGCTCATGCGCGACCTCGGCTCTATCCAGTCTCCGATGAACGCTTTTTATCTCAACAACGGTCTTGAGACCCTTCACGTAAGAATGAAGCGCCACTGCGAAAACGCGCTCAAAATTGCCGAGTTCCTTAAAGCTCAGGACAAGGTTGCGTGGATCCATTATCCCGACCTTGAAGACGACGAAAACCACAAGCTTTGCAAAAAGTACCTGCCCAACGGCTCATGCGGCGTTTTAGCTTTTGCGGTCAAGGGAGGCAGAGATACGGCGGTCAAGTTCATGGACAGCCTCAAGCTGATGACGATCGCGACTCATGTTGCCGACGCGAGAACCTGCCTGCTTCACCCCGCAAGCCATACTCACCGCCAGCTCAGTGAGGAGCAGCTTATCGAGGCAGGCGTAGCTCCCGACCTTATCCGCCTTTCGGTAGGTCTTGAAAATGCCGACGACCTGATTGCCGATTTGAAGCAGGCGCTCGATAAGATTTAATTATCTGATTTTTGTTGTTATCTCAAAAAAACAAATTCCTATATTCCAAATTCCGCATAAAATTGGAGGTTTTGTCATGTTCGCTTTTGTTTCCGCCATAATCGTCGCCGCCGGCGGCTCTACCCGAATGGGCACATCCGACAGCAAGCAGTTTGTTCCGCTGTTGGGCAAGCCTGCCATTGCATATACTCTGAGTGCCTTTCAGAACTGCGATTCCGTAAGCGAGATTGTGGTAGTATGCCGCGCTCAGGACATTTTGCGCATTTCACAGCTTGCCGAGGAAACAGGCTGCGGCAAGCTTTCCTCCGTTGTTGAAGGCGGAGCCTGCCGCGCCGAAAGCGTGCAGAAAGGCATTGCCGCCGCCAATCCAAAGTCGCAGTATTTAGCCATACATGACGGCGCGCGCCCGCTGATCACTCCCGAAGAGATCACGGCGGTCGTAAACACCGCTATCGAGACAGGAGCAGCCGCTCCGGGAACACCCGTCACTGACACAATAAAATTTGCCGATGAAAGCAATATCATTACGGGCACTCCCGACCGCTCAACTCTGAGAGCTGTTCAGACTCCGCAGGTTTTTGAAAAGGAGCTTTATATGTTTGCGCTCAGCGAAGCCGAGGTTTTGGAGAACGTGACAGACGACTGCCGCCTCATTGAAAACATGGGCGGAGAGGTTCAGATCGTCGAGGGAAGCTTCGAGAACATCAAGCTCACCACTCCGATAGACATTGTTATCGCCGAAAGTATTCTCGGCGAGAGGAACGCGGTATGATCAGGGTAGGTCACGGTTACGACGTTCACCGCTTTGCCGAGGGCAGAAGGCTGATTTTAGGCGGCGTTGAGATACCCTTTGAGCAGGGGCTTCTCGGTCATTCCGACGCCGACGTGCTCGCCCACGCGATAATGGACGCGCTTTTGGGCGCGGCGGCTTTGGGCGATATCGGCACGCATTTTCCCGACACCGACGAAAGCTACAGGGGAGCTGACAGCATGGTTCTCCTGCACGGAGTCTGCCGCATTCTCAGACAGCACGGCTACGGTATAGGAAATATCGACGCGACTGTTATCGCCCAGCGGCCCAAGCTCAAGGACTATATCTTCACAATGCGCGAGACGATCGCGAAGAACTGCGGCGTTGACGTGTCGATGATAAGCGTTAAGGCAACCACCGAGGAAAAGCTCGGCTTCACAGGCAGAATGGAGGGCATTTCAGCCCACGCCGTAGCGCTGATAGTTAAGGATTAACACTGATAGTTAAGGATTAACATATTAATAATAATCACACCTCTCTCATACATTTGAGCGAGGTGTTTTTATGTTACGAAAAATAATGTCGGTATTTTTGATTATCACGATCGCAAGCTGCTCGGTTTTAGCTGTAAAGGCGGAGGAGGAACCGCAGGAGAATGAGCAGGCGGAAACGCTCATTTCGGCGCCGTCGGGCGTGCTTATGGAGGCTTCAACGGGCAAAATTCTTTTTGAGAAAAATCCTCACGAAAAGCGTCCCTGCGCTTCGATAACAAAGGTTATGACTCTGCTGCTTGTTTTTGAGGCTATGGACAGCGGAAAGCTTGCGCTCGACGACACGATAACAGCGTCCGAGCACGCCGCTTCCATGGGCGGCAGCGATATCTGGCTTGAACCCGGAGAAACAATGTCCGCCGACGACATGATAAAGGCAACGGTGGTAGCGAGCGCGAACGACGCGGCTGTTGCGCTTGCGGAGCAGATTTGCGGCAGCGAAGATGAGTTTGTAAGGCAGATGAACGAACGTGCAGCTCGGCTCGGAATGGGGGACACGGTTTTCAAGAATTGCAACGGTCTGGATGAGGACGGTCATATAACCTCCGCTTATGACGTCGCGCTGATGTCGAGGGAGCTGATGAAGCATAAAAAGGTGTTCGACTACACTTCGATTTGGCTTGATACCCTGCGCGGAGGAAAGACTCAGATCGTAAACACCAACAAGCTTCTCAAATCCTACAAGGGCATAACGGGTCTTAAAACCGGCACAACCGACGACGCGGGCTGCTGCATAACTGCCACGGCGACGCGGGACGGAATGTCGCTTATCGGCGTGGTGCTCGGCGCCGATACGGGAAAGCAGCGTTTTGTCGACGCAGCGGCACTGCTCGATTACGGTTTTGCTAATTATGCGATAAAAGAATTAAAAGCTCCCGAGGATTTGCCCGATTCGGTGAAGGTAAACGGCGGCATGGAGCAGTCGGCAGCTCTAAAATGCGACGTGAACGGCGATCTCGTTGTAAACAAAGCCTCGGCAGACGAGCCGGAAATCTCCGTAAGCGTCCCCGAGGATATCGACGCTCCTGTTTTAGAGGGCGAAAAGGTCGGCACGGTGACGTACACGATAGGCGGCGATTCCAAAAGCTTCGACGTGATATCCGGTACGGAAATAGCGGAGACCTCTTTCGGCAGGGTGTTCGGAAAATTGTTTGACTCTCTTGTAAAATTATAAAAATAATCCGTATCCTGAACGTAGCCTGAAAAATAAATGCCGTTGCCGGGAAGAAAAACCGAAAATGCCTTGCAAAAAATGCTGTTGTATAGTATAATAAAATCGTATAGTATAATTATGGAGGTTTCTATATGGCTACTAAGTTAACTGACAAGTATTTACAGGGGTTTATTTCCGAGCATGAGTATGCAGGCGTCGCCGAAGAGGTCAAATCGGCTCACAATGCGCTTCACAAAGGTACGGGGCTCGGCAATGATTTTATCGGTTGGCTCAATCTTCCGACCGATTACGATAAAGAGGAGTTCGCCCGAATCAAGGCTGCTGCCGAAAAAATCAAAAAGGACACCGATGTGTTTATCGTTATCGGCATCGGCGGTTCCTATCTCGGTGCGCGCGCCGCAATCGAGTTTTTGACCTCGCAGAACTATAACCTTACCTGCAAGGATACTCCTCAGATTTTCTTTACGGGCAACTCTATCAGCTCCTCGGCTCTTTCCGAGATAATTTCGCTCTGCGAGGGCAAGGACGTTTCCGTAAACATGATCTCCAAGTCGGGCACCACCACCGAGCCCGCCATCGCTTTCCGCGTGTTCCGTGAAATGCTTGAAAATAAATACGGCAAGGACGGTGCGCGTGAGAGAATTTACTGCACCACCGACAAGGCTCGCGGAACCTTAAAGGCTCTTGCCGACGAAGAGGGCTATGAAACATTCGTAGTGCCCGACGACGTAGGCGGCAGATTCTCCGTTCTCACAGCGGTCGGTCTTCTTCCCATCGCGGTATCCGGCGCTGATATCGACGCTCTTATGCAGGGCGCTCAGGCGGCTCAGAAGGAGCTTGATAACGACGACGTTATGACAAACGATTGCTACAAATACGCAGCAATCCGCAATATCCTCTACCGCAAGGGCAAAACAACCGAGGTCATGGTGTCTTATGAGCCGGATTACGCGCTTATGGCGGAGTGGTTCAAGCAGCTCTACGGCGAGAGCGAGGGCAAGGACAACAAGGGTATTTTCCCGACGAGCGTTATCTTCTCAACCGATCTGCACTCCCTCGGTCAGTATATTCAAGACGGTAGACGCACAATGTTTGAGACCGTCGTGCTCTTTGACAAATGCAAAAAAGAGGTCACTCTCGGCACCGATCCCACCAATGTTGACGGCTTGAACTTCTTAGCGGGCAAGACGATGGGCTTTGTTAACCGCAAGGCGTTCGAGGGAACCGTGCTCGCGCACAACGACGGCGGAGTTCCCAACGTTGTTATCAATGTACCCGAGATGAACGAAACTGAGCTCGGCTATCTTATCTACTTCTTTGAGAAGTCCTGCGCGATCTCAGGCTATATGCTCGGCGTTAATCCCTTTAACCAGCCCGGCGTTGAAAGCTACAAAAAGAATATGTTCGCGCTTCTCGGCAAACCCGGATATGAGGATCAGAAAGCGGCTCTTGAGGCAAGACTCGGCTAAATTTTTTGACTATTAAAATATAACATCGAATACGAAATAAAAAATTTCAGGAGGAATTTTACAATGGTTACTTTACTTATCGGAAAAAAAGGAACAGGAAAAACCAAAAAGCTTATCGCCCGCGCTAACGAGGCGGTCAAGCTTTCATCGGGCAACGTTGTTGTCATCGAAAAGGGCGCTAAGCTCACTTATGACGTGACTCATAAGGCGAGACTTATCGACACCGACCAGTATTCCATTTCCGGATATGATATGCTCTACGGCTTTATCAGCGGCATCTGCGCAGGCAACTATGACGTTACCGATATTTTGGTAGATTCCACCTTTAAGATTTGCAAGGACGGCATTGCGGGTCTTGACGATTTCACAAAGAAGCTCCAGGAGCTCAGCGACGCCTGCTCCACCAACATCGTCCTGCTGATTTCGGCAGACGAAGCGGATATTCCCGAAAACATCAACGCCGTTTGCGAAAAGGTTTGATAAACTGTTTGAAATAATTTGATATAATATGATATAAACCGACCGGCTCCCGTCATTTGAACAAAGAGCCGGTCGGGTTTTTATTGCATTAATAAGAATAATGTATACTTATGTAGGGTTTCAGGGTTTTTATAACTCTTTATAAGGAAAATTAAAATTCTAATATAGAATAATAAAATAA
>JBGUPW010000315.1:0-8077 GCA_045130495.1 Ruminococcus sp.
TTTTGCATGGTTTGAGCGTCCAAAGAGTAAAACAGGCGGTTCTTTATCGCTCAATATTCCTTACGGCGATAAGGACGCAAACGGCAATACACTTTCCATGAAAGCGTATGACGGAAAAGATTTGTCGATGGAAACATTCCTTTCCACCGACGACGCGATATCTTTTTCGGAAACCCCTGCACCGCCTGCAACGAATGTCAGCGGTTTGCAGCCGGGACACAGAAATTATTATAAGACGGAAATCACCAATACAGGTTCAACAGAACAGAAGGTCTCGCTTTTCATTAAGAATTTTCACCCTACTATTTCCGCAAGCACAAACATTTGCGTAGGTGTAAATTATCCGATAAAAGCGTTCAAAAATTATTCAACTTACAATCAGGTTATCCCGCCTGCAACAAAAAACTCGGTTTCAAACACGGTTAAGAGAGTTTATTTTGAGCCGATAGGCAGAGTGCCCTCGGGCAACAACTATAATGATCACCGTACAACATGGGGCGGAACAACATTTTATGTCAAGACAGGCAATAACGTTGATAACAATGTTGAATCGAGCGTACAGATGACGAGGATAGGCGATACAGGTTATTATTATGCCGATATTCCCGTCGGTCATAATCAGCTCTATTTCTCAACCGTTGATGTTCCCGCGAATTATCAGCGCACTCAGACCTTTACAAATCTCAACGGTGACGGATTATCGCAGCTTCAAAGCTTACTGTTCTACACCAACGGCAGTTATACCGACTACAATAATGCGTGGGCAGGCAAAGAAAATGTCAACGGTGCGTGTTTTGTGAAGTATTATAATTCGATTTCTATTTCTGTCGGACAGACATTAAGTGTAGCTCTTAATTCGGGAACTGATTACTGCGGCAGCTCAATTTCTTACAGCTCCGGCAACACAAATATTTTCAACGTTTCCGACAACGGCTCAAACAAGGGAACTATTACAGCTACCGGTGAGGGTTCGGCAACTTTGACCTATACGATAACTTCATCAAAGGGTGATACCGCAACCAAGACTGCAAACGTTGTTGTTCACGGCTTTGACGCCAACAGCACGACTATCACCAATGCGCCGATCGTCACAAATCTGACTGTTCCCGCAAGCGGAAAGACTGAGGTTTGGTGGTTTATCCAGAACGGCGATGATGAATATTTCGAGTCAACAGCCGACGCAAGCTATACACTTGACGGTATTTTCCTTAGCGTATAAATCAAATAATAAAAAAAGGGTTGCGCTTGCAGCCCTTTTTCATGTATAATAGTTGTATAATCATCACTCAAAAACGGGGCTTAGTAATGAAAAGAAGAAAGAAGTATCAGAAGAGATTTGCTGCTAAAATCGGTGAAGAGAGAGCCGCAAAAATCAATAAGGCTTGGGGCGTTGTGCGTGTTATAAAAAACATTATTTGCTGGGCATTGATCGTTGTTTTGGCGTTTTGCTTTATAACGTTTTTGCTTGCGAGAATAAACGGGAAAACTCCGACAGTTTTCGGCTACTCTATACAACGCGTTACATCGGGCAGTATGGAGCCCGAGCTCCACGTTCAGGATGTTATCCTGAGCAAAAACGTAAGTGACAAGGACGACTTGAAGGTTGGCGATATAATAACCTTTCAAGGCGGCTCCCGCTTTGAGAATAACAGGGTCACGCACAGGATAATCGTTGAACCGTTCAAGGATGACGAGGGCGATTGGGTCGTTGTCACGATGGGCGACGCCAACGAGATCGACGACGGTCCGATTAAGCTGAAAGACATCGAATCCAAAATGGTTTGCAAGCTGGATGTTTTACGTTGGCTTTACTCGTTCTTCTTCTCGCCGTGGGGCTTGATCGTCTTTATTTTGCTGATGATCTTGATTTTCTTCGACGAAGTAATGAATATAATCCGAATTGTAACGGGCAAGTATGAAGACGAGGAAGACCCCGAGAGTATCGGAGAGATAATAAAGCGCATCCAGCGCGAGGACGCCGAAAAGCTTGAAAAGCAACGCTATGAGCGCGCTCGCCTTGAGGATTACGGAGAGGATAGCTTTGACCAAATAGCCGAGCCTGATGATTTTGAGGATCCCGACCCCGACTTTGTTGACGACGAGGAGGAGTAACCGCAAAATGTCCGACAAGATGTACGACAGGATTTACCGCGCGGTGATGTCAGTGCCTGCCGGCAAGGTTGCCACCTACGGGCAAATCGCTTCTATGGCAGGCAACGGCGGCGCTGCAAGGGTCGTGGGCAATGCCTTGCACGTTAATCCCGCGCCGGGCGTCATACCGTGCCACAGAGTCGTGAACGCGAAGGGCAGACTCGCTCCGGAGTTTGCTTTCGGCGGAGTCGACGAGCAGGCGCGTCTCCTTCGAGCCGAAGGTGTTGAGGTGACTGACAACCGAGTCGATTTAAAAAAGTATCATTATAGAAACTAATAGAAAACGGCTGCGTATGAGAAATTCAAAACGCAGCCTGATTTTCTGCAAAAAACTTTGAAAACTACGGAAAATCTTCAAAAAAGTCTTGCATTTTTCCGCGCAATAATATATAATACTCTAAAGCTTAATAAAACCTTATCAAGAGTGGCGGAGGGAACAGGCCCCGAGAAGCCCGGCAACCTGCATTGCAAGGTGCTAAATCCTGCGGTATTTACCGAAAGATGAGTTAAGAAAGTATTCTTACAAGCGCCTTTCGGAAGAAGGGCGCATTTTTTTGAATACTTTTCTGTTCCGCTGTTGTTGAAGGTTTGACAAGATGTACATTTTATATGGCGAGCAAAGCGCCCGCCGAGTCATTTTAATATTGGAGGGAAATATATGGCTAAGTTTTTATTCACATCAGAATCAGTCACCGAGGGACATCCCGACAAGGTCTGTGACAAAATTTCCGACGCAGTGCTCGACAGCATTTTGGAGCAGGACAGTGACGCTCACGTAGCCTGCGAAACGACTGTTACCACAGGCGTTGTACACATCATGGGAGAAATCTCGACAACGGCTCATGTGGACGTCACCGCCGTGGCGCGCCGCGTTATCGACGATATCGGCTACAACGACCCTGCAAACGGCTTCGACGCCTCAAGCTGCGCCGTGCTGACCTCTTTGGGCGCTCAGTCGGAGGATATCGCTATGGGCGTCAACGAGAGCTATGAGCTTAAAGACGGTGAAAACGACGCCAATAATCAGATCGGCGCTGGCGACCAGGGTATGATGTTTGGTTACGCGTGCAGCGAAACGCCCGAGCTAATGCCCATGCCCGTTTCGCTTGCTCATAAGCTTGCAAAGCAGCTTACTAAGGTGAGAAAGGACGGTACCTTGCCGTATTTACGCCCCGACGGAAAAACTCAGGTCACAGTGGAATATGAGGACGGCAAGCCTGTCCGCGTTGATACGGTCGTAGTTTCCACCCAGCATGATCCCGGCGCGGCGCTTGAGCAAATTCGTTCGGATATGATCGAATACGTTATCAAGCCCGTTATCCCGGCGGAGCTGTTTTCGGACACAAAGATTTTTGTTAATCCCACGGGCAGGTTTGTAATCGGCGGTCCCGTAGGCGACGCGGGTCTTACCGGCAGAAAAATCATCGTTGATACCTACGGCGGATTCTCTCGTCACGGCGGCGGTGCATTCAGCGGCAAGGATCCGACAAAGGTTGACCGCAGCGCTGCATATTACGCCCGTTACATAGCCAAAAACGTAGTTGCGGCAGGCATAGCTGAAAAGTGCGAGGTACAGCTCGCCTACGCTATCGGTGTTGCCAAGCCTGTTTCGATCATGGTTGACGCGTTCGGCACCTCAAAATACACTAATGAGGAGATCGCCGCCGCAGTCAACAAGGTTTTCGATTGCCGCCCCAACTCCATTATCAGCCAGCTTGAGCTTCAAAAGCCGCAGTATTACAGCCTTGCCGCCTACGGTCATATGGGACGCGAGGAGCTCGGCGTGAGATGGGAGCAGACCGACAAAACCGAGGAACTGCTTGAGGCGTTGAAATAGTGCTTTTATCTTTATAAATAATATTATTGACAATCTCAAAATAACAGCTTATAATACTAATATAAGGTTGTCTTCGGGGCGGAGTGAAATTCTCCACCGGTGGTTACAGTCCACGAACGGGCGCGTTCGCGCCTGCCGAGCCTGTGAAATTCAGGCGCCGACGGTTATAGTCCGGATGAAAGAAGACGCGCGGCGGCCGTTTTTAACGGCTTTATCATGCGCAATCGCCCCGTTGCTCAGGCAGCGGGGCTTTTTTCGATACAACTCGATACAACTTTAATAATTATCCGGAATTTAAAGGAGTTGTTGTTATGACAGCGAAAAGCAATCAAAAAACACTCACAACAAAGCTTGCTGTTACGGCCATGCTTACGGCTATCGCGGTGGTTTTGCAGTACATCGAGTTTTCTATCCCGATCGTCCCTTCGTTTTTGAAGCTCGATTTTTCCGATCTTCCCGAGCTTATCGGAACCTTTGTGCTGGGACCATGGTGGGCGGTGCTCATCTGCTTTTTGAAGAACCTTATCCATGTTCCGTTCGGAACCTCCGGCGGCGTTGGTGAGCTTTCAAACTTTCTGCTCGGAGCCTCGTTTGTCATTGTGGCAGGCTTGATCTATCAGCATAAAAAGACTCGCAAAACCGCGCTTTTAGCCTGCCTTCTCGGTACGCTCACAATGGCGGCGGTAAGCTTCCCGATAAACTATTTTATTGTTTATCCCGCCTACGCAACTATGTGGTTCGGCGGCACGCTTGACCCTGTTATCGGAATGTACAAGACTATCCTGCCGGCGGCGGACACGATCGAGAAGTCGCTGCTTATATTCAACGTTCCCTTTACGTTTGTAAAAGGGCTGGTTGTGTCTTTGATAACCATGTTGATATACAAGCCGCTGTCGAATCTTATCGTTAAAATGAACGACGCACTGAACAGCCGCAAAAAAGGTTGACAAAAGCGGCGGAGTAGAGTAAAATATAATATAAGTTCACAGAGTAGAAGCCGGTGCGTAAAGTGTTTCGCGGACGGGGAGTTGCCGCGAAAACGAAGGTGTAAACTGCGGTATCGGTTTCGCATCCCGCTGTTGCATTGATGAAATTACTGAGGCGGGCGTTTTGTCCGCCTTTTTCCTTTGGAGCGGCAGCGTAACAGGAGGGGTTTATGTCACCGTTTAAAACACTGAAGCAATCTGCTTTGGAATTGAAAAATCTTCAGTCGCTCGTAATTATAGCCATGCTGCTCGCGCTGCGCGTAGTGCTCGGCTTGTTTGCGAATTATACTCTCGCGTTTTTCGGCAATCAGGTAAAAATAGGCGCGTCCTTTTTGCCTATCGCGGTAACGGGAGCCATGTTCGGCCCGATTCCCGCGCTGCTTGTGGGCGCTTTGGGAGACGTTCTCTCGTTTATTCTGGCGCCGTCGGGAGCCTACATTCCCGGCTTCACAATCAGCGGAGCGCTGACAGGCTGCATATACGGCTTTATACTTTACAAAAACCAATTCAGCCTGCCGCGTGTAATAATAGCGTGGTGCGTCAATATGATAACCGTTGAAACGTTTTTGGCGGCGTTCTGGTTTTATATCTTTATGAATCCCGGATACGCCACTCCGTATCTGACTTTTTTGACAACGAGATTTATAAGCGTTGCAGTGCGCGCAGTTCCCGAGATACTTCTTATTTTCGGTGTGGGCAAGCTGATTTGCACGGCGGAAAAATCTCTGCGAAGAAAAGCATAGCAATATAACAGCGATATAATAAAAGCCCCTGCGCGACGGAGCGGTTGTTCCGAAGCGCAGGGGCTTGCTATTGTTATTGGTTATTCAAACGACTTAATATATTCCGCCAAGTATTGCTGGATCAAGGTGACGTCCTTGATCGTGATGCTGTGGTCGCGGTCAACGTCGGCAATATACATCGTCTTGGGGTCGGTTTCGTCGATGACGGGCGCGCCGTCGATGGTGTACTCGGCAATGTGCTTTTGCAGCGTCGTAGCGTCGCCGATGTCAACGGCCTTGTTTTGGTTAACGTCGCCGACAAGCCTTTCAATATATTCGCCGTTTTGAACTATCACAAGGTCGCCGTAGGGGGTGCGAACCTGAAGATCCTCAACCGTCAGAAAGATATTCGCCGAATTGGGATAAGAGCAGGCGATGGTTGCCGAGACGAGAGTTTCGCCCGCTTTTACCGAAATCGGGTCGAGCGAGGAAACGTTGCCCAGCAAAATGCGATCGCCGCTTTCTTTGTCGTTATAGGACATCTGAGGAGCAAAAGAGCTGTAACTTTCAAGCGAGAGGTATTCATCGTCGCGCGTCAGCCTGAACTGAAAGCTGACTATCTCCAGATTCTCGGGAGCGATAAAGTCGAAGGTCGCCTGCTCCCACGTCGGGATTATTTGCGTTTCGGGCTCCACGTCGCAGTAGTTTGAAAAAGCGCTCACCTCGCAGACATCCTCCTCGGTACAGTGACCTGTCGGATCTTCGGTGAAGTTAACTATCGGATATTCATAGTCATCATACGCCGCCGCCTGAGTTACCGAAAACGCAAGCGCCGAAGCGGCAAGCGAAACGGATAAGATAACAGCCAAAAGCCTGTTGATTTTCATAATGTTGCTCCTTTCGATAAATCAAAATCCCCCGCACCGAAGTGCGGGGGTAAATGCCGTAGTATTAATCAGGTCGTTATCTGGCGAAATCCGCAGCACGGCTTTCGCGGATAATGTTGACCTTGATTTGACCGGGATACTCCAGCTCTTCTTCAATCTTTTTGCATATTTCTCTGGCGAGCGGGATCATTCGCTCGTCGTTGACTACCTCGGGCTTGACCATAACGCGAACCTCGCGGCCTGCCTGGATAGCGTAGCAGTTATCAACGCCTTGGAAGGAAGAAGCGACCTCTTCAAGCTTTTGCAGGCGCTTAATGTAGTTTTCAACGTTTTCGCGTCTTGCGCCGGGACGCGCAGCCGAGAGCGCGTCTGCTGCCTGAACCAGAATGGCGACGATCGTTTTCGCCTCAACATCGCCGTGGTGAGCGTGGATCGCGTGAATAACAGCGTCGCTCTCCTTGTATTTTCTGGCTAAGTCAACGCCGATTTGAATGTGCGTGCCTTCAACCTCATGGTCGATAGACTTGCCTATGTCGTGAAGCAGACCTGCGCGCTTTGCGAGAGTCGGGTCGATGCCCAACTCGCTCGCCATCATGCCGGCAAGATACGCGACCTCAATTGAATGATTGAGCACGTTCTGACCGTAGCTGGTGCGGTAGCGCAGTCTTCCGAGCAGCTTGACAAGCTCGGGATGGATATTGTGAATGCCAAGCTCAAGCACAGCGTGCTCGCCCTCGCGTTTGATCGTGGCGTCAACCTCGCGGCGCGCCCTTTCAACTGTTTCTTCGATTCTTGCGGGATGGATACGACCGTCCGAGATAAGCCTTTCAAGCGCGATCCTTGCGACCTCACGTCTGACAGGCTCAAAGCATGAGAGCGTAATTGCCTCGGGTGTGTCGTCGATAATCAGGTCTACGCCCGTAAGCGTTTCGATCGCCCTGATATTTCTTCCCTCGCGGCCGATGATTCTGCCTTTCATTTCGTCGTTGGGAAGCGGTACTACCGAAATGGTAGCCTCTGCCACCTGCTCGGCGGCGAGCTTCTGAATGGAAAGCGAGATGATATTTCTCGCCTTTTCGTCGGATTCTTCTTTAAGCTGCTCCTGATACTCCATGATTTTTACGGATTTCTCGTGAGTCAGCTCGTCCTCCAGTTGGGAGAGTAAGTAGTTCTTCGCCTGATCGGGAGTGTATCCCGAAATCTTTTCAAGCATTTCAAACTGACTTTTCTTAATGGTTTCAATTTCTTCCAGCTTTGCATCAGCTTCCTTGAGCTTTTTGGAAACCTTTTCTTCCTTTTTCTCAACATTGTCGAGCTTGCGGTCGAGCGTTTCTTCCTTTTGCTGGATACGGCGTTCCTGCCGCTGAACCTCGCGGCGTCTGTCTGCGATCTCCTTTTCGCTTTCGTTGCGGAACCGGTGAACCTCATCTTTACCCTCAAGAACCAGCTCTTTTTTCTTTGCCTCGGCGGTTTTTATAGCGTCCGAAACAATGC
>JBGUPW010000316.1:0-11863 GCA_045130495.1 Ruminococcus sp.
GCTTAACCGTAACAGAAGCCTAATTTATCTGTAAAATTTTTTTACTAAAATAAAACAATACGGCGTGATGAGGAAAACGATTTCATCACGCAGTATTGTTTTATTTTAGTAAAAAAATTTTACAGATAAATTAGGCTTCTGTTACGGTTAAGCCTATACAAATGCAGGCTTACTGCGACTCGGTCGAATTAACCGAAATATCTCTTCAGCAGTCCCTTGAAGCCTGCTCCGTGTCTGGCTTCGTCCTTTGCCATTTCATGGACGGTGTCGTGAATCGCGTCAAGACCTGCTGCCTTGGCTCTCTTTGCGAGGTCGAACTTGCCTTCGCAGGCGCCTGCCTCGGCGTCGGCGCGCATTTTCAGGTTCTTTTCGGTGCTGTCGGTGAGAACCTCGCCCAAAAGCTCCGCAAAGCGTGAAGCGTGGTCGGCTTCCTCAAAGGCGTATCTCTTGAAAGCCTCGGCAACCTCGGGATAGCCTTCTCTGTCGGCTACTCTCGCCATTGCAAGATACATACCAACCTCACTGCACTCGCCCTCGAAGTTCGCTCTCAGATCCTTGATGATGTCTTCGCTCGTGTCGTGCATTTTGCCCTCGCCCAGCTTATGGACGGTTGCGTATTCCGCATCCTCTACCACAGGCTTAAACTTGGAAGCGGGCTGCTTGCAAACGGGGCACTGCTCGGGGGGCTGATCGCCTTCGTGAACATAACCGCAAACTGTACAATACCATTTCATAATAATTTACTCCTTCTACAATTAAATATTATATAAAAAATTTATATATTTTATTTATATTATCATAAATCCTGACAAAAATAATTGCAAAACAGAATAATAAACAAATTTAAACCCTGCTTTTTCATAAGACGGATTTCTTTGGCATATTATTGTAAAAAACAGGAGGGATAATATGCCTAAAATTTATCTTAGTCCGTCCGTTCAGGAGTACAACCACTATATCGACGGCGGCAACGAGGAGTATTATATGTATTTGATCGCCGACGCTATGGAGCCGTATCTCACGGCTAACGGCATCGACTTTGACCGCAATCAGCCCGAGATGACGCTTTCGCAGGTCATCGCCGACAGCAACGCTCAGCCGTATGAGCTGCACTTGGCGATCCACAGCAACGCCTCTCCCGATTCATCGGCGGGACAGAACACCGGCGCCGAAATCTATTACTACCCGTCAAGCGTCAGCGGAAAGCGCTTTGCGGAGATAATCGCCAACAACTACAGACCGGTATACAGGGAACCGGGAGAAGTCAGGGTTATCCCGTCGGCATCCCTTGCCGAGCTTAAACGCACAAAGGCTCCTGCCGTTCTTATCGAGGTCGGCTATCACGACAACAGGGAGGAGGCTCAGTGGATCCGCGACAACATCGACAACATAGCGCGCAGCCTCGCAAAGTCGGTCGCCGAGTATTTTAACATTGAGTTTAACGAGCCGTAGGGAGCAAAAAATAAACTGTTGCGTTTCGCGGATAATTATATTATAATTGGAGCAAAGGATGTGATCACATGACAAATGAATTAAAAACACGCGTGGAAACCGCGCTTAAAAATCTTAAACGCAACCGCATGGAAGCGTATTTCGTCGAAACAAAGGAACAGGCTTGCGAATTGGTGAAAACTCTTATCAATAAGGGCGACACGGTATCCTGCGGCGGCTCCGTCACCCTGAAACAGACGGGAGTATACGATATTATTTCATCGGGCGATTATCGTTTTCTTGACCGCTCGGCGTGCAAAACTCCCGAAGAGGTCGAGGAGGTCTACCGTGAGACGTTCCGCGCCGACGCGTTTTTCACAAGCGCGAACGCGGTGACCGAAAACGGCGAGCTTTATAACGTGGACGGCAATTCCAACCGCGTCGCGGCGATCCTTTACGGTCCCCAAAGCGTTATCTGCGTTTGCGGCGTGAATAAGCTGGTTAAGAATATTGACGAGGCGATAAAAAGAGTTAAAACAAAAGCCGCGCCTCCCAACACGGTGCGGCTCGGCATCGAAACTCCCTGCGCCAAAACGGGAGAATGTATTTCGCTCAAAAAAGAAAACCCAGATATGTGCGAGGGCTGTCACGGCGACGGCAGGATATGCTGCAACTATGTTGTCTGCGCCCAGCAAAGGCACGTAAACAGGATCAAGGTCATTATCATCGGCGAGGAATACGGCTACTGATAATAAATAGGCTGCGCGGTCTGGCCGCGCAGCCCGAGCCGGAGCCGTGTCAGTTATTGACTGACTTGCCCTGCTTGTTCTGAGAATTCCGGGTATTTTTGCAGTCCTGAGTATTCAGGCAATCCTTTGTGTTTTTGCAATCCTGAGTATTTTTGCAATTCTTTGCGTCCTTGCAGCTGCTTGTCTGTTTTTTGCTCACGGTAACACCTCCCATCCGTTATAAGAATATTTTTGACACTTATTTCCGGAATATACATATGGATATATTTTTAAACCGAATGAAAGCTCTGCTCGGCGATGAGTACGACGCTTTTTTGCAATGCTACAATAATCGGGACAATTTCCGCGGTCTGCGCGTCAACACACTTAAGTGCACGGCGGACAAGCTCAAAAGTGCGCTTGATTTTGAATTGAAGCCCACGCCGTTTTGTCCCGACGGATTTTACATCCCCGATGATGTTGACGGCTTGGGCAATCATCCTCTTCATCACGCGGGTGCGTTCTATATTCAGGAGCCGTCGGCTTCCTCCGCCGTTGAAATGCTCGACGTTCGTCCGGGAGACTTTGTGCTTGACCTCTGCGCCGCTCCGGGCGGAAAGAGCACGCAAATAGGCGCAAAGCTTCGCGGAAAGGGTCTGCTTTGGAGCAATGAGATCGTAAAAAGCAGAGCTAATATTCTTTTATCGAATATTGAACGATTGGGGATTTCAAACGCGGTCGTTTCAAGCTGTCATCCCGACCTGCTCTGCGACAGGCTCGAACGCCGCTTTGACAGAGTCCTTGTTGACGCTCCGTGCAGCGGTGAGGGAATGTTCCGCAAAAATGCCGCAGCTCAGACCGAGTGGAGCGAGGCTCACGTAAAAAGCTGCGCCGCCCGTCAACTCAGCATATTGAACAGCGCCAAGCGCGCGCTCAAACCCGGCGGTGTGCTCATTTACTCGACCTGCACGTTTTCCGTTGAGGAAAACGAGGGGGTTATTTCCGAATTTTTGCGCTGTAATCCTAATTTTTCGCTTGAGGACGCGGGAGTCGGTTTCGGCAGACCCGCAATGAAATACGCGCGCCGTATTTTTCCGATGGACGGGGGAGAGGGGCATTTTGCCGCGAGACTCCGCAAACAAGGGATTTCTGTGCCCGACACAATCAAAACTCCGAACCGCGCCGCGGACGAGAGAACGCTCGAATTTTACGACAGCGTTTTCAAAGGGCGGCCGTTCGGAGAGAATATTGAAATACGGAACGGAAAAATCATGATTCTACCTGAGAATTATGATGACAGCTTCAGAAGGCTTCCGATCCTTCGTGCCGGGATAATACTCGGCGAAACGGTAAAGAACCGCATAGAGCCTCACCACAGCGCGTTTACCGCGGCAAAGCCCGACGAGTGCGCTAAAATAATCGACCTTCCGAGTGACAGCGCGGAGATCAGGGCTTTTCTCCACGGCGAGGAAATCAGCGTTCCCGACGGGCTAAAGGGCTATACCGCAGTGTGCGCCGACGGAGTGACGGTCGGCTTCGGTAAGGCGTCGGGGGGCAGGCTCAAAAACAAATATCCGAAAGGCTTGAGAACACTGAAATGAAACGATTATCCGACATCGGCACAATCAAAGAAATACTCGGCAGACACGGTTTCACCTTTTCAAAGGCGCTCGGACAGAATTTTCTGGTAAACCCGTCCGTCTGTCCGCGCATGGCAGAGTGCAGCGGAGCGGGAGCGGGAGTCGGCGTGCTCGAAATCGGGCCCGGTATAGGCGTGCTCACAAACGAGCTGTGCCGCCTTGCCGATAAGGTCGTCGCGGTGGAGCTTGACTCGCGTCTGCTACCTGTGCTCGACGAGACCCTTGTCGAATACGACAATGTAAAAATAGTCAACGGCGATGTGCTGAAGCTTGATTTGAACAAGCTTATCAAGGAAGAGTTTGACGGCTTGGAGGTCGTCGTTTGCGCCAACCTGCCTTATTATATAACCTCGCCTGTTATTATGAAGCTGCTTGAGGACAGGCTGCCCGTTTCCTCCGTTACCGTAATGGTGCAAAAGGAGGCGGCGCAGCGCATTTGCGCTCCCGTAGGCTCGCGAGACTGCGGAGCGGTGACGGCGTCGGTAAATTACTATGCCAAGCCGAAAATGCTGTTCGGCGTAAGCGCGGGTTCGTTTATGCCTGCGCCAAAGGTCGATTCGGCGGTTATCAAGCTTGAAATCCTCAAAGAGCCGCCGGTCAGGGTCGATGAAAAAACCTTTTTCCGCGTGATAAAAGCGGCGTTCGGTCAGCGCAGAAAGGTGATAGCGAACTCGCTGTGCTCGGGACTCGGAATGAACAAGGCGGCGGTGACAAGGATGCTTGAGGAAGCGGGAGTGCCGGCTAACGCGAGAGCGGAACAGCTCAGCCTCGACGACTTCGCCGCTATTGCAAATCAAATCAACGGAGGTGCGTTATGAACAGACCCGAAAAGATGAACGGACTTTATAAAGCAGGCTTTATTATGATGCTTGTGTGTCTTGCACTGTTTATTCTCTCCATTGTGTTCATGCTGCTTATTAATAATATCAGGGTAGGAGTGATAATCGCGGTTGCGGGAGTTTTCCTTTGTCTTACCGCTATTATCCTCACGATGTTCAGCAAACCGAAAAACAGTGAAGCAAAACACCGCTTTTTCCGCAGACTGCGCCGTGAAGCGGAAGCAGAAGCAGAAGAAGAAGAAGAAAATACGGTATTGACAGAGGATGAAACGGATGATATAATTGACTTGGATAAAGGGGAGTAGTTCGCAGAATACTGTGATATATTTCGTCAGTCACATACCGTTATACGGACGGTATCGGATATATCTTAAGGGCGCTTCGGTTTAAATGCCCGGAGAAGCCCTGAAAGAACGAGACTTTTATTGCACCGTGTCATCGGACAATGCAATAAGGGTCTTTTTGCTTTTTTGGTATTTTGTCCGTCACGGAAAACCATATTAGGAGGTAAAAAATGGCAAATTGGTATCAAAAAACAGCCGCCGAGGTTCTTGAAGCTATGAACGTCACAACCGACGGTCTCAGCACGAAACGCGCTGAGGAGCTTTTGAACAGCCACGGCGAAAACGTCCTTGCCGAGGGCAAGAAAAAGACCGTGCTACAGGTGTTTTTGGGGCAGTTCGCGGATCTGCTGGTGATAATTCTTATCATCGCGGCGATCATCTCGATTTTTTCGGGCAATCTTGAAAGCACTATCGTTATTTTCGCGGTCATCATTCTCAATGCTATTTTGGGAACCGTTCAGCACGTAAAGGCGGAAAAATCGCTTGAAAGCCTTAAATCGCTGTCCTCTCCCGCGGCGAAGGTGATCCGCAACGGACAGAAAATCGAAATCGACTCCAAAAAAGTCGTACCGGGCGATATCGTTGTTTTGGAAGCGGGCGATATGGTCGTTGCTGACGGCAGGATCATCCACAACTACTCGCTTCAGGTCAACGAAAGCTCGCTTACCGGTGAATCGACGAATATTGACAAATCCGACGCTGTGATCGACGGCGAGGTTCCGCTCGGCGACCGCACAAATATGGTGTTCTCGGGCAGCCTTGTCACCTACGGCAGGGCGCTGGTGATCGTCACCGAAACTGCCATGGACACCGAAATAGGCAAGATCGCCGCGCTGATGAACTCGGCAAAGGAAAAAAAGACTCCGCTGCAGCAGAGCCTCGACAAGTTTTCGAGCCGTCTCGCCATAATCATCTTGATTATCTGTGCGCTCGTTTTCGTGCTTTCAATGGCGCAGAACGGCTGGAAGGGCGAGGCGATCATCGACTCGCTGATGTACGCCGTAGCGCTTGCGGTCGCCGCGATCCCCGAAGCTTTGGGCTCGATAGTCACGATCGTTCAGGCTATGGGAACCCAAAAAATGGCAAAAGAAAACGCCGTAATAAAGGACTTGAAGGCGGTTGAAAGCCTGGGCTGTGTGTCGGTTATCTGCTCAGATAAAACCGGAACCCTCACTCAGAATAAAATGACGGTTCAAAAAATATACATCAACGGCGAAAGCATACGCGAGGAACAGCTTGACCTTTCCGAATCCGCTCACCGTCAGCTCCTTTACGGAATGATCCTCAACAACGATTCGAGCATTGTTGACGGAAAGGGCATAGGCGACCCCACTGAGTACGCGCTTATCGAGTCGTCGCGCCATATCGGTCTGGACGAAACTATCATCCGCGACACTCTCAGCCGTCAGGAGGAGGTTCCCTTTGACTCCGAGCGAAAGATGATGTCAACAAAATACAAGCTTCACGGCGTTAACCATGTTCTCACAAAGGGCGCGCTCGACTCCATTCTCGAACGCTGCGTCAGCATAACCGTCAAGGGCGGCGGTGTGCGCGAAATGACTCCCGAGGACAGGGAGATCATAACAAAGCAGAACAACGCCTATTCGGAAGAGGGACTTCGCGTTCTCGCCTTCGCATATAAGGAGACCGACGAAAAGCTGAGCCTTGAAACCGAGCAGGGCTACACCTTTATCGGTTTGGTTTCGATGATCGACCCGCCGCGCGTTGAGAGCTGTCAGGCTGTTGCCGACGCGATCCGAGCGGGAATAAAGCCGATTATGATAACGGGCGACCACAAGGTAACAGCCTCAGCGATCGCACGTCAGATAGGCATAATGAGCGAGGGCGACATTTCCGTTACTGGAATGGAGCTTGACGCGATGGACGAAAAAGAACTTGACGAAAAGCTTCCGAGCATTTCGGTCTACGCTCGCGTATCGCCCGAAAACAAGATACGCATTGTCGAGGCGTGGCAGCGCAAGGGCCATATAGTTTCCATGACAGGCGACGGCGTCAACGATGCGCCGGCTCTGAAAAAAGCCGATATCGGTGTAGCAATGGGAATAACGGGCACCGAGGTTTCAAAAGACGCCGCCTCGATGATTTTGCAGGACGACAACTTCGCGACCATAATCAAGGCTGTAGCGAACGGCAGAAATGTTTACCGCAACATCAAAAACGCGATTCTCTTCCTGCTTTCGGGTAACATGGCGGCAATAATCACCGTTCTGTTCACCTCTTTGGCGGCGCTTCCCGTTCCGTTCATGCCTGTTCATCTGCTGTTCATCAACCTTCTCACCGACTCGCTTCCTGCCATATCTATCGGAATGGAGCCGCCCGAGGACGGACTGCTTTCCCAAAAGCCCCGTGACCCCAATGAGGGAATACTTACAAAGGATTTCTGCTTCCTGATGTTCGGTCAGGGCGCTCTGATTGCAATTTCGGTTATCACTGCGTTTTACCTGGGACTCGGCACAAACGCTGCCGTCGCTTCAACAATGGCGTTCGCGACCCTCACGCTCGCGCGCCTGTTCCACGGCTTCAACTGCAGAGGTGAAAAGTCGATATTCAGTCTCGGTCTGTTTTCAAATCCCGCGAGCGTCGGCGCCTTTGTTCTGGGTGTACTGCTTCTCTCGCTGGTGCTCTTTGTTCCCTCGCTTCACTCGCTCTTCTCCGTGGCGCCTATAACCGGCGAACAGGTGCTGATGATACTCGGACTGGCAATCGCTCCGACGTTTATTGTTCAGGTTATCAAAGTGATCCTTGATCTGAAAAATAAAAAGAAAAATTAAATTATCCCGCTATTTGATTACAAAATTAAACAGTTATTACATAATGGTTTCAAATTCGCTCAGACCTGAAATAATGCTTGACAGTCCGCCGAGAAAATTCTATAATGGAATAAATAAACAAGGGAGTGACCGTAATTGAATATATGGCATGATATTTCACCAAAACGCATTACACCCGAAGATTTCTACGCGGTAATTGAGATTTCAAAGGGCGATAAAAACAAATACGAGCTTGACAAGGAAACAGGCTTATTAAAGCTTGACCGCGTTCTGTTCACATCAACGCACTATCCTGCCAACTACGGCTTTATTCCCCGTACCTTTGCCGACGACGGCGACCCGCTCGACGTGCTTGTGCTGTGCAGTGAAACCATTCTCCCGCTGACTCTGGTTGAGTGCAAGCCCATTGGTATGCTCAACATGATCGACGGCGACAGCCGCGACGAAAAAATCATCGCCGTGCCCTTCAACGACCCCAACTACAATTGCTACAACGACATCAAGGATTTGCCCAAGCACGTGTTTGAAGAGATCCGTCACTTCTTCACGGTTTACAAAATGCTTGAAAACGGCAAGGAAACCTCGGTTGCCGAGATTTGCGGCGCTAAGAAGGCTAAGGACACGATCAAGAAATGCATCGAGTGCTATATCAACGATTTCCAGATGGCGTAAGGTTGATTTGGCAGTTTGTGTGAGATAACTTTTCGGTAAAATAAACGGGCTGACTCTCTTCTCTTTTGAGTTCGGAGTCAGCCCGTCTATTTTCTTTTTGAAATTTTTAAAAAACCTTGCAACAAAAACTCCGAAAAACAGCACTTTATAATTAAACGATATCGTTGGGAGGGATTCCCGTGAGCAGCACAGAATTGATCCGCAGGGCGAAGGCGGGCGATAAGCAAGCCTTTGCGCAGCTATACTTAAAACAAAAAGACAGCTTGTACCGCTACGCTTATTTCAAGTTGGGCAACGCTCAGGACGCTCAGGACGCGGTGTCCGACTGCGTGCTTGAGGCGTTCGCGGGCATAGCGGGACTCAGGGATGAAAAATCATTTGTTTCTTGGATCTTCCGTATTCTGTACTGCCGCTGCTGCGCCATCCTCAGCTCAAATATTCAGCGCAGAGAGGCGGAGCAGCCCGAAGCCGAAATGCAGACCGCCGTTTACGACGACCATCTCGCTCCAGAGCTTGAAGAGGCTTTGGCTATCCTGAGCGAGGAGGACAGGGATATTGTGCTGCTGTCTGTCGTTTCGGGCTACAAAACACGCGAGATCGCGCAAATGCTCAACATCAATCATGCAACGGTGCGCTCTAAGCTTTCGCGCGCGCTGGCTAAGATGAAAGATTTTTTGGAGTGACGGTTATGAAAGACAGTAATTTTGATTTTATTAAGGATAAATTCGACAATAGCGGTGTCAATGCGCCCGACGAAATCAATGAGCAGCTTATTTTTGAAAAGCTTGAAGGCGCTCGACCCGTTCAGGCGATGCCGCCGAAAAAGAGCAAAAAGAAGCTGGCTTTAGGAATTTCCGCAGCGGCAGCAGCGGCGGTCATCACGGCGGGAGCGATAACATTTACATCAATATTGAACAGCACGCCGCCCGTAAAAACAGAGCAGCCCGTTCTGTCCGGAGAAACCGCCTCGCTGCGCACCTTCAAAAGCCGTGACGAGGTGAAAACCGAGCTGAAAAATGTGATGGCGCTTCAAGATAAGATCCCTTCATTTCAGGGAACGTACAAAATATACGAATCGGAAGTGCTCGAATACGGCGCCGACAGTAATTCCGCAGGCAGTCTGTCGGGAGGCACAACAGGCGGTTCTTCCTCGGGTTCCGCGTACAACGCCGCTCCGTCAGACTCATACCACAACAGCACCTACGTTCAGCATACGGGGGTTGACGAGGCTGACACGGTCAAGACGAGCGACAAATATATTTTCTATTTGAAGGATGATATCACTGTTTTTTCCGCAGAGGGCAAAAGCTCAAAAAAGGTCGCGGAAATCAAAGTGTTGAGGTCGGAAGCGGACGGGGACTCAGGTATTGTAACGGACTTTTATTTTTCGGGCGATAAGCTCATCACATTGTCCTCGTACAGTAACTTTACCAATTCGGGATACAGAGAATTCTCCTTAAAGACCGTAGCCGATATTTATGACATCTCCGACATCAATTCAATTAAGCACACGGGCAGCTTTTCTCAGGGCGGAGATTACATTTCCTCGCGAATGATAGACGATACGCTTTACCTTGTATCGAATCAGTATATAAGTGATGAAAACGATATGCCGATGGTCGGCAAGTTCGGCAGCAGCACCTCGGACAGCGCGACCATGGACGAGATGCCCGTGAGCGATATATACGCAGTTCAGACTCCTTCCTCAAACAGCTTTTTGATAGTTAGCGGCGTAAACACAAAAAACGGAGCGCACGAGACAAATTCAAAGGCGATAATCGGTTCGGGAGACGACGTGTACTGCAATCTTGATAATCTGTATGTCACCGCATTGGAATATACTCCGGTTGTGTACAACAGTATGCTCGACTACGCTTTCAACGGGGTGACGCCCGAAGGAGAGGCGACAGGCGGAGCGTTTGAGGATTTCTTTTTGAAGGATGATTACATCCCGTCCTACAACTATTGGAAGCCCGAAGAAACTCAGATAATCAAAATCAATCTGAAAAACGGATTGGAGTTCACCGCGTCAAACAGCGTAAAGGGAACCGTTAACAATCAGTATTCGCTCGACGAGTACAACGGCAACCTGCGCGTCGCCACAACCTCAACAGATGAAAACGGCAGAGACGTCAACAATCTTTACGTGTTAGACAGCGGCTTGAAGCAGTTAGGAGAGGTAACGGGCTTTGCCGGAAACGAGTCGATAAAGGCTGTTCGCTACATCAATGATACCGCCTATGTTATCACCTATGAGGAGACCGACCCGCTTTTTGTCATAGACGTTTCAAATCCGTCCAAGCCCGAAATCAAGGGCGAGGTAAAAATCAGCGGCTTTTCAACAATGCTTGTGCCCATTGACGACAATACTCTGTTGGGAATAGGCTACAGCACGAGCGATTATCCCGAGGACTATGTTGACATGGAGGTTCAGGACGGCATAAAAATAGTCACCTTCGACGTCACAGACAAGACCGCCCCGAAGGTGCTCGACACAAAGGTATTTCCGGACAGCGATTCCGAGGTGCAGTACAACCCGAAGGCTCTGCTCGTCAATTTTGAGCGCGGCGATTATACGATCCCGTACCACTCCTATAGCTACAGTAAGCCCGACAGCGACAGGGTAAATTGGTACAGCAACGAATACGGAACGATAAATTTCCGCGTAGATAACGGAAAAATCAATATTATAGATCAGTACAGATCCGAAAAGTTCAGCAACAGCACGGGCGTTGAAGCCGACCGCTGCGTGTACGTGGGCAATAATATTTATCTGCTCGGTATGTATTACGACAGCGCGGAAGCGGCGATAGATTCGGTTGAGTATAAATAAAAAACGTCAAAAAAATACAGGGGTGGGCTAAATTGCTCACCTCTGTATTGATTACAACTGAAAATCCTCAGCTTTGAAATTGCCGCTTATTGATACCGACACGGGTACGCGCATAAGCGGGTCGTATTTGAACGCGCGGCACTTGCCGTCAATTATCGTCTTTGATTTTTCGCAGAAAGGCTTTCCGCCTTCGTTTGAAAAATTCATGCAGTAGCGGCAGTCGGGCGTAATATTTTTTCCGAAAAGCTTGTATTTCATGTGATCACCTCGTATAATACTACTATAACACATCAAAATAATTCTTTCAAGGTTTTTTAACGGAGGTTATATGAAATTCAAATCCGAAACAATGACGCTGAACAACGCCGATACCGTGCCTTTCTTGACTTATAATTCTTTATCAGAACTTAAATTTATCCGTCACGCTTTTTCGACAAGATTAGGAGGAGTCAGCGGGGGTGAGTTCACCTCAATGAACACGGCGTTCAACCGCGGGGACGATCCCGGCAGCGTCACCGAAAACTATAAACGCTTTTGCCGCAGCGCGGGCTTTGACTTTGAAAGCCTTGTCGCCTCGGCACAGG
>JBGUPW010000317.1:0-4534 GCA_045130495.1 Ruminococcus sp.
TTGTCAATACACCTGTGTCTGTTTTTGCTTGGCGGCTTGCGGACACGGGTTTTCTTTTTCATCTACAAATTGAATAGTACGTTGAAGGGTAAATTTTGATTACACTATCTGCCATATAACAGCTGCGCCGTGACCTGTAATTTCCTAACACCATGTTGTGATAACATTGTGGAACGAATGAAAGCGAGCCGACAACTGCAATTTGTCGCTACCTTATCGCACTTGTGAAAGGAAACCCCTGTTAAAATACACGCCTTGGATCAATCTTCTGTATGCAAAGCATACAATTGATGAACAACTATAATTCGCAGTATTGCGTAAGCTATCCTTGACGTAGGAAAGAGATTTACAACCTTCGCACATCTACCTAAGTAGATTAACTAAACCTATTACCTGTTCGCCGTGCTGTTTACCCACGGTGCGGCGAGCAGTTAATATACAAGCTTTGAACAAGCGTATGGCAACACATTTTGCAGGCGTATTGCCATACACTCGTCAATGGAGCTAATGGGGGGACTCGAACCCCCGACCTACTGATTACGAATCAGTTGCGCTACCGGCTGCGCCACATTAGCAAGGCTTACTATACTATTATAACGCAAAACGCCGAATATTTCAATACCTATTTTAAAAAAATTTCAAATAAACTTACATAAACTCTACGATAACTTCACTTAATTTTTTTAATCCTGATATCCTTACTCTTTCATTTTGCTTTTGGGAAATCAGGAGTCTTTTACCACGACCGCCTGATTTCCTATTTCCTTAAATCTTGTTTCACACAGCGCCTTGTCGTGCGACACTATTTTTCCTGCGACTGAATCGCAGAAGATATATTCCCTGTCGGTGTAGCCGATAAGAACCATGCAGTGCTCGTTTTGGCGCCATGCGATCGACTCTCCGGGCTTATACTCGGCGTTCTCGTCAACATAATCCACGATCCACACAAAACGCTCGTAGGATTCTTCCATATAGGTCGTCACCCAAGTCATAACGGGGATATCCTTGTCGATATATTCCTCGCAGAGCTGCGCCAGAGTTTTTCCCTTTATCGGATTGGCTCGCTTTGTGGTTTTCTGCGTCTCAAGGTACTTGTTCATCGACTTAGCCATGGCGGGGCAATATATTCCCGCGCCGGTGAAAATATCTCCCGCAAACGCGGAATTCATATCGGGTCCGTACATATTGCCCTCCTGGTCATATGAGAAGTCGGACATAATGAGAAACTCGTCTACAAAACGGTATTCATCAATATCAAAGCCCAGACCCTGAAGAAGCATAGTGCAGGCGTAGGTTTCACAGCCCGCCTTGAAATAATCCTGAGATATAACCGGTATGCCGTCAATGCGGTGTCCCACGGGCTTAGCCGTTGCGGGCTGAGTGGGAGCCGTGCTCGCCTCCTGCTTTGAATCGGCAGACTTGGAAGAACCGGGCTGAGGAGAGGTTACGGCGGCAAGCACGATTCCGAGCGCGACAATCGCAGCGCAAACAACTATGCCGTTGCGCTTGATTCGTCGCGGCAGAGATTTAGCCATCTTCGACAGCACTGCAAAAAACCGCAAAAAGTTATTCTGTTTTGGTCGCTTTTTACTATTATTACTCATTTTAACATTACTGCCGATTGATTATCGGTATATTCACTGTATTCCTCAAGACACATATCAAACGCTCGCATTTTCTCTGCGTCATGTTTTCCGACATAGCGGTAAGCGGATTCGTTCGGATCCATATGTGTCTTGTCCTGTTTGTTGTCGGCATAGCGCTGAATAAACCCGAAATTTATACACTCGCGCTCGATAAAAGCCTTTGTGAGAGGATTTGTCACATCAAACTGCACCAAAAGACCTGTTTGAGCCTCGCAGCAGCCCGCCTCGGGAACGACTCTCTGAGCCGCCGCCTGCGCCCTCACGGGCGTGTAATCGGGATTTTTTGCAAACTCAGCCAAATTAGCCTCGTAAAGCTTTTGCTGCTCGTCGTAGGAAATATAGCCCTCTGTCACCTTTAGCTCTATCCCCTGCTTTGCCGCTTTGCCGCGCATTTCCTCAAGCTCGTATACGATTCCCGAGTTTACGGGCACGCCGTCAAAATCGCTGAGCTGCGGAACGTCGTCCTTTTCAAGCGGAGCAGCCCTGTTCACTACTCTGAGCCGCTCCTCAGCGCTCAGCCTGACTTCGTCTGCCCGGGCTTCCGTCTGACGCGGCAAAAGCGTGAATACGGCTGTTACCGCCGCCGCAAGAAGTAGCGCTCCCGCCGCGCAAGCCGCGACTATTATTCGCTTCTTTGAACGGCGGTACGGCCTGATATAGCCCGTTTCGCTTTGCCTGAGCGCCTGACGGCGGCGCCGCTTTGATTCTCTGTAGCTTTTTTTATCGTAGTTTTCATATGGGAAGGAACCCATTTTTCACCCTGCTTTTTATTCTAATAAAGAATTACATTTCAGACAGAAAAGAACCTCCGGACTGATAACAAAAAAATTAACGGTTACCAAGACTTTTATTTTATCGCTTTGGAGTCGATTTCTTCCTTAGCCAGAGCGAGGAAAGCTTCAGCGGACATCGCGCCCAAATCTCCCTCTTTTCTGTGACGGACGGAAATTGTGTTAGCCTCAATATCCTTGTCGCCCACAATGATCATATAGGGCACCTTTTCAAGCTGAGCCTGACGGATTTTGTAGCCGATTTTTTCGCTTCTGTCGTCAACCTCTACGCGCAGACCTGCGGCTACAAGCTGCTTTTTGACGTCATACGCATAGTCAAGATGTCTGTCGGCAACGGCAAGAACCATTACCTGCGTGGGAGCGAGCCACAGCGGGAACGCGCCCGCGTATTTTTCAATAAGCAGAGCAAGCGTTCTTTCATAACAGCCGATAGAAGTGCGGTGAATGATGAAGGGCTTCTTCTTCACGCCGTCTCTGTCAACGTATTCCATACCGAATTTATCTGCAAGATACGGGTCGATCTGAATCGTTATAAGCGTATCCTCTTTGCCGTAGACATTTTTGATTTGGATATCGAGCTTGGGACCGTAGAAAGCCGCCTCGCCGATTCCGATCGTATAGGGGATTTCAAGCCTGTCGAGGATCTTGCCCATCATATCCTGAACGTCGTCCCATTCCTCCTGTGTGCCGATGTACTTTTTGCGGTCGTTGGGATCCCACTGGGAGAAGCGGTAGCTTACGTCGTCGTAAAGACCGACAGTTTTGAGCATATAGGCGGCAAGCTCAACGCACTGTCTGAACTCGTCCTCAAGCTGTTCGGGGGTACACATGAGATGTCCCTCGGAGATAGTGAACTGACGCACGCGGATCAAGCCGTGCATTTCGCCCGAAGCCTCGTTTCTGAACAGGGTCGAGGTCTCGTTATAGCGCAGGGGCAGGTCGCGGTAGGAGCGCTGCTTGTTGAGGTATGCCTGATACTGGAACGGGCAGGTCATCGGGCGCAGGGCGTAAACCTCTTGATCCGAATCGGGATCACCGAAAACAAACATACCCTCCTGATAATGATCCCAGTGTCCGCTTATTTTATAGAGGTCGGACTTGGCCATGAACGGAGTTTTTGTGAGCAGCCAACCGCGGCGCTGTTCCTCGTCCTCGACGAATCTCTGCAAAAGCTGGATAACACGCGCGCCCTTCGGCAGCATGATGGGAAGACCCTGTCCGATATAATCAACTGTGGTGAAGAAGCCGAGCTCGCGTCCGATTTTATTGTGGTCGCGCTTTCTCGCTTCTTCAAGCATTTTTAAGTGTTCCTCAAGCATTGAAGCCTTGGGGAAGGCAACGCCGTAAACGCGGCAGAGCTGGGCTTTAGAAGCGTCTCCGCGCCAGTAAGCGCCTGTGCAGTTTGTGAGCTCAACAGCCTTGACAGCCGCTACGGACATAAGGTGAGGACCTGCGCAGAGGTCGGTGAACTCGCCCTGCTTGTAAAAGCTTATATTTTCACCCTTGTCGGTGTGTTCTTTTGCGAGCTCGACCTTGTAAGGCTCGTCCATCTCCTCAAGAAGCGCAACAGCCTTTTCGGGCTCAAGCTCAAAGCGGGTGATCTCCAAGCCCGACTTAACGATTTTTTTCATTTCAGCCTTGATTTTTTGCAGGTCTTCGGCTGAAAAAGGCTTTTCAACATCAAAGTCATAGTAAAAGCCCGACTCAATTGCGGGACCGATGGCGCACTTGGCGTTCGGGTATAGTCTTTTTACCGCCTGAGCCAGCACGTGAGAGGCGGTGTGCCAAAACGCGTGTTTGCCGTCGGGGTCGTCAAAGGTGAGCAGCTCAACCTTGCTGTCGGCGGTTACGGGGGTGCGCAGGTCGCATACCTCTCCGTTTATTTTTGCGCAGCAGACCGATTTATAAAGTCCCGCGCCGATTGATTTGGCGATTTCGGCAGGCGTTACTCCGGCTTCATACTCCCTGATCACGCCGCCCTTTAACTCAATGTTGATCATCATAATTCTCCTCGTATAATATATTTATCAACATAAATATCTCATTAGTTCAGCTGAGTCAATTGGTTTGACAGTGTCCGTGATATAATTGATGTAG
>JBGUPW010000318.1:0-13485 GCA_045130495.1 Ruminococcus sp.
ACTGCTTCGCTTATCTTTAACCAGAGCGGTACGATCAATATCAGCGGCAATGCGAAGTATTACGGCGCAACCACCTCCGGCGCGGCAGTCAACAACGGCATCGGCTGCGATGGCAGTATTGTCATCAATCAGGGCGCCTATGTTATTAAAGCTGCGAATGACGGCATCAAGAGCGCTCCCGACGCAACAGACGAAACCGAAGGAACCGTGATCGACACCGAATCCGCCGGCACAATCACCATCAACGGCGGAACCTTTGATTTGGATGTGGACGGCGACGGCATTCAAGCGGACACTGCGCTGAACATCAATGGCGGAACCTTTGATGTTCAAACGTGGAAGGGCTACAGCGTATGGAACGATACCCTTGCCGACGAATACAGCTGCAAGGGCTTGAAGGCTTCCGGCGACCGCGCCGAGGAAGCAGGGCTTGAGCCTGCCCTCACTATCACAGGCGGCACCTTTACGCTGAACACAGGCGATGACGCGGTACATTCCGACGCATATGCAACTGTGACCGGCGGCACCTTCACCATCCGGACAGGCGACGACGGTATGCACGCGGACACTTCTTTAACGATCGGCACACAAAACGGCTATGAGCGCGATCCCGATATTACCATCAACAGCTCTTACGAGGGCTTAGAGGGCGGCACGGTCTATATCTATTCCGGTCGTCAGTATGTAATTGCAAGCGACGACGGCGTTAATGCAGCCGGCGGCAGCAGCAGCGGAACCGATCCCGGCGCAGGCGGCGGCAATACCTTCAATCCCGGCGGCGGCCCCGGCGGTCCCGGTGGTGGCTTTAACCCTGGCGGCGGTTCAACCACGACAACGGGCGACTATAACATCTATATCAACGGCGGCGATCTGTATGTAAACTGCTCCGGCGACGGTCTGGATTCCAACGGCGGACTGTATCTGTACGGCGGTACACAGGCGGTGTTCAGTATGCAATCCGGCGGAGATAATTCACCTGTTGACGCGGACGGCACCGTTTCCATTCAAGGCGCGTCCATATTCGCAGCCGGTTCAAGAGGTGCAGATGGTTCTGCGCAGTCAAGCTGGTTCGGCAGCAATCAAAAATATGCTTCCTCTACGACAAGCTATACTGCCGGTAAAATAATCAACACCAAGGCAGGCAGCAGCGGCAGCGTCGTATTCAGCTATTCACTCCCGAAAGCCGTTAATTTCATCATGGCTTCCTATCCGTCAACGGTTTCATCCAATGCACCGTCATTTGCCGCTGCGACAAGCGTGACTGCTTGCAAGGGCGGCTCTTGGAGCCACACATGGAATGCCGGCGTCACCTCTAACGGCGTTAAAACCTATACCTGCACCAAATGCGGCGAAACCGAAAAGCAGACGGTTCCTGCGACTGTTTCTATTGCAGCCTGCGATCATTCGGTGGATCAGGAAGCCGTTGCGGACGAAGGCTACACGATCTCCTTTGCTGGCGACAGCGGCGTAAGCGCTATTACCGTTTATCACACGCAGGACTACACCGGCGCGAGTGAATCTATATCAGCAACCGGCACAACTGTTTCCCGCAGCAGCGCAACCGGCGAGCCGGATTCCACGGGAGACGGTCAGGTGAATTTCACCATCGTTCTCAACGACGGCTACGCGCTCGACAGCGTTTCCGTGACCGCAGGCACTTATAAAAACATCAAAGGCCCCACAGACACCGGACTTGCCAACACCTACCGCATTACAAAAGTATCTGCGGACACGACCATCACCATCACAACCGTACAGTGCGAGCACGGCGCTATCGCCTCCGGCACAACACCTTCGTGGACTTGGAGCGACGGCTATGGCACGGCGACCCTTTCCTACACCTGCGCGGACTGCGGTAACACTGTAAACGTGGACGGCACTGTGACAAGCGTGCTGACTTCCTCCGATTTGATCACCTTCACGGCGAAGGCGTCGATCGGTTCAACAGAATATACAGATACCAAAACCGCCGCGCCGTTCAAAGCGACTTTCGAGTGCGACGAGGGAGTAGAATCCATCAATGTTTACTACACGCAGGATTACACTGTCGTCGATGAAGAAAACGTCACCGCCGCCGTTGCACGCGACAGCGATTCCGGCGATCCGGTCGTCAGTGGCGACGGACAGATCAACTTTGTTGTCGTTCTCAAGGACGGCTACACGCTCAGCAATGTGACCGCTTCCGGCGCTTACAAAAACCTGAAGGACACAGGAGTAACCAACACCTATCGCGTAACGAAGGTAACCGGTGCGCTGACCGTTACCGTGACAACAGAAACGAGCGAAGCGCCCGTTATTACAACCGACCCCACCACGCCTGTCGCGGACGCAACCTACTATCTATGCGGCTATATCAACGGTTCCGATTATGGCATTAACGACGACAGTGCAACTGTGGGTGATTACCGGTTTGAAAACGGCAGTTTGACCGTAACGTTTACAGAGGATAGTTATGTTGCAGTCAAAACAGGCGACAATAGCATTACCTACATGACAAACGGATGGTTAGGCTATAACGTCACCTCCGCAACGCTCTATCCGTCGTCCACGTTGAGCAGCGCCGACAAGCTCTTCGTTCCGGCAGGCACCGTTACCTTTACGCTTGCCGAAAACAGCGACGGCAGCCTGACGCTTTCTTACACAAGCAGCACGCAGCCGTCAGAGGAAATCACTTCACCGGAAACTCCCACCACACCCGTGACAACGGAGGTGCTGATCGGCGACGCAAATCTTGATGGCAGAATTACTGTCAAGGATGTGACAGCCATTCAGCGTCACGCTGCGGAATTGGCGTTGCTTTCCGACAATGCCTTGATCGCAGCAGATGTAAACGGCGACGGCAGCGTCAATATAAAGGACGCGACCTGTGCGCAGCTCTACCTTGCGGAATATGCTTCCGGCTTTGGCAGCTGCGGCACAACTGTTGAGGTGAACAGTGGGGAAGAAGCCGTTACACAGCAAACGCAGGCAACACAGCCAACGCCGCCGGAAAAACCAAGCGGTCAGGATACACCTCCGGAAAAACCAAGCGGACAGGATACGCCGCCCGAAAAGCCGACGCAGGCAACCGAAGCAACTGAGTCAACACAGGCACAGAGCAACACCGTCACGCTCAACTCCTCCGCTACCTCTACCGGCACCGAGCTTTGGTACGCATGGACATGGAACGAGGGAGAGGAAGGCGTTTGGATCAAGGGTTCAGGCTCCAATGCTTCCTCCGTCACCTTCACCGACTGCCGTACCTACATCATCTTTGTCAGAATGGATCCCAATGGAACAACCGTTCCGAGCTGGGACGCAGTTTGGAACAAAACCTACAACCTGACAACACAGCCCGGCAAAACCTTTACCACCACCGGTTGGAGCGATGAATACATGCTCGGCTCATGGGGATAAATCATTCGTTTCAGGATTTTTCCTATTAATCAAAGAAAAGGCTTAGCGCTTCAGCCATGACCGATCAAATCAAGGAGCTGTCGCAAATCGAAAGATTTGATGACAGCTCCCTTCCTTTTTGAACTGTCATAACAAGCGACAGTCTCTTAGAAAATGTTGATGTGTTTGATGAACCCCGCACCTCAAAAAAATGTGTTATTGATGTGTTATCGCCGTGAAATCTCGTGAAATGCTGTGAAACGCAAAATGCTCAAAACGTCAGTATTTATGCGGATTTTGGCACTCCGTGAAACGTCGCATAATTCCCGTTAAGAAAATTCAAGTCTTGTCATCCCGACCATCGGAGGCGGTTTTTTGACCGCCTCTTTTCTTTTGCCAATTTACGCGAAAATGCTCAAAAACGGCTTAAACAGTGGGGGTTTTGTACAATCACACAATCAAGTTGGAAAAACTTGGGATAACAAAACTACCACGCGATAAACAGTCACATAAACAGTCACTTAAACTATCAGCTATTTTAGACCGTAAAAATTTCAAGAAATCCTAAAAAATCTGCCGAGCGTGAGGATGTTTCTCACACTTGGCAATTATTTTTCAAAAACAGTGACACCATATACGGTGTCAACTATAATATTATTGTGGAGGCTGATTATCATGACAAAAAATGATTTACTGAAAAAAGCAGAAGAATATATGAAAACAAAATATAGATTTGAATTGACGGAAGATGAAGCCGAGGGCGGATACATCATCTCCTACCCTGATTTAGTCGGCTGCATCTCTACAGGAGAAACAATCGAAGAAGCTGTAAAAAACGGTGAGGACGCACGTCGTGAATGGATTATCGCTACACTTGAAAGCGGAACGGAAGTACCTAAACCCTTTGACGCGGAAGAATACTCCGGTCAATTCAGACTGAGAATGCCCAAATCCCTGCACAAGCTCCTTGCTGAGCGTTCCAAGCAGGAAGGTTTCAGCATGAATCAGTACTGCATATATCTGCTTTCGCATTACAGCTAATAGTTTTTTTGGAAACCCGTAGATTTAGTCTGCGGGTTTTCGTGCTTTTTTACTCAATTATATGTTGAACTATACACAAAACATGGTATAATAATCATATATATGATGGATTTGTCAAACTGGGAGGTCTTGCCGTGATTCTCGATAAAAGCCAAATGACTGAGGAAGATATAAAACTGAATTTCATCACGCCTGCTATTCTTGCTAAATGGCAGAATAAGGTCACGATGGAAACGCGCATCACTGACGGTCGTGTGAATATCAAAGGCAATCTGGTCACCAGAGAGTGCCCGAAAAAGGTTGACTATCTTCTATGGCTCAATCGCGATAAGCCGATTGCTGTTGTTGAGGCGAAAGATAATAACCACTCTGTTTCCTTTGGCTTACAGCAGGCAATTATCTATGCTCAAATGTTGGATGTTCCGTTTGCTTACAGCTCAAACGGCGACGGTTTTCGAGAGCATGACTTCCTGACAGGGCAAGAGCGCAATTTGGGGTTAGATGAATTTCCTTCTCCCGATGAATTGATCGCACGCTGGGAGGCAAATGCCAACGGCGGCGCTGGCGTTTCCGACAAAGAAAAGCAAGTTATCAATCAGCCCTATTATTCCGATCAAAACACCTACGAGCCGCGCTACTATCAGCGCAACGCCGTCAACAGAACCGTTGAGGCGATAGCCAAAGGGCAGAACCGTCTTTTGCTCGTTATGGCTACAGGTACAGGCAAAACCTACACCGCGTTCCAAATCGTCTACCGTTTGCTCAAAAGCGGACTCAAAAGAAAGGTTCTGTATCTCGCTGACAGAAACATCCTTGTTGACCAGTCGATTCAGCAGGATTTCTCACCGCTTAAAAAGACGATCCACAAAATCAATTTTGCTAAAGACGATCCCGTTACCATCACTTCTCACGAGGTTTATTTCTCGCTTTATCAGCAGCTCACGGGCAATGAGGATAAAGAAGAAGAAACCGAGGACGCGGCAGAGCGTTTTGCACAGCTCTTTCAAAAAGACTTCTTTGACCTGATTATCGTGGACGAGTGTCACCGCGGCTCTGCGAAAAAGGACAGCAACTGGCGCAAAATCCTTGAATACTTTTCTTCTGCCACGCAAATCGGTATGACGGCAACACCGAAAGAGACAAAGTATATTTCAAATATCGACTACTTCGGAGAACCGATTTACACCTACAGCTTGCGCAAAGGCATTGACGACGGCTTTCTCGCGCCGTTCAAGGTTTATAATATACACACCAACATCGGTGAAGGCTGGCGGCCGTACAAGGGACAGACCGACAAAAACGGCAATCCCATCGAGGACAGGATATACACCAACAGCGACTACGATTACAACATCATCATAGAAGACCGCATTTACGAGGTTGCCAACGAGATCACCGAATATCTCAAAGCAACCGACCGTATGCAAAAGACGATCGTTTTCTGCGCTAATGAAAACCACGCGCAGAATATGCGCGACGCGCTCGCCGAGCTGAACGCCGATATGTGCAAAGAAAATCCCGACTATGTGGTGCGCATCACCGGCTCGGACGTTTACGGCAAAAGCAAATTGGATTATTTTATTTCCGTAAGAGAAAAATACCCCGTTATAGCAACAACCTCTAAATTGCTCTCAACAGGCGCGGACTGCAAGATGACAAAGCTGATTGTGCTCGATGAAATGATCAGCTCTCTGACCGAGTTCAAGCAAATCATCGGTCGCGGAACCCGTCTGCGTGAAAAGGACGGCAAAAGCTATTTTGCAGTCATGGACTTCCGCAACGTCACCCGACTGTTCGCCGACCCCGAATGGGACGGTCCGATCGAGATGGTGGACGGCTACGACCCCAACGCGAAAAAGAATCCCAAGGAGCCGAAAGAGCCTTCCGGCGATTCTCCGACTGATCAGCCGCCAACAGGCGTGCGAGTCGTTCCGATCGTCGATTCAAACGGCTGTCGCGTGGAAATTACAGGCAAATCCGTTTCGGTATACGATGCACACGGCAAGTTGCTGCGCCATGAGAGTATTGTCGATTACACCAAACAAAACATTGTCGGCAAATACGCCTCGCTCGACAACTTCATTGAGCAGTGGTCGGCAGAGGACAAAAAGCGCGTGATTTCCGAACTGCTACGCGAACAGGGCATTGACCTTGAAGCGATGAAAGCAGAACAGAATATGTCTGATGTAGACGATTTCGATTTTATCTGTCACGTTGCCTTTGACCGCAAGCCGCTGACCAGGCGTGAACGCGCAGAAAATGTCAAAAAGCGCGATTTCCTCAGCAAATACAGCGGCGTCGCGCGTGAGATCCTCGAAGCGCTGCTCGACAGATACATGAACACAGGCATTTACGAAATTGAACAAACAGAAATCTTACAGCTTGACCCTTTCCGCAAATACGGCAAGCCGTCCAAAATCGCTTCCTATTTCGGCGGCAGAGAGGGCTACCGCAAAGCGTTGAAGGAACTGGAAGCAGAACTATATAAGGCAGGTTGATCACTATGAGCAATTTATCGGGATTTGTAAAAAGACTGCGCGACATTATGCGCAACGACGCCGGTATCAACGGCGACGCACAGCGCATCGAGCAGATCGCGTGGATGCTGTTCCTCAAGGTCTACGACGCAAAGGAGCAGGATTGGGAATTTGACGACGACAATTATCAATCCATCATTCCCGAGGAATGTCGCTGGGCGAATTGGGCGCACGACGACAAATCCGGCACCGCCATGACAGGCGACAAGCTGCTCGATTTTGTCAACAACACTCTGTTCAAGGAATTGAAAAATCTGCCTGTCACCAAAGAAACGCCCATCAAAAAAGCGATCGTGCAAACCACCTTTGCCGACGCGAACAACTATATGAAGGACGGCGTGCTGCTCCGTCAGGTGCTCAATATCATCGACGCGCTCGACCTCGGCGACTATGAGGAAAACCACGCGTTCGGCGAGATTTACGAAACGATTCTCAAAGAATTGCAAAGCGCGGGCTCGGCTGGTGAATTTTACACCCCTCGCGCCGTAACCGACTTTATGGCAAAAATGATACAGCCGAAGATCGGCGAAAAGATGGCGGACTTCGCCTGCGGCACGGGCGGCTTCCTGACAAGCTGGCTCAAAGCGCTGGAACCCCAAATCCAAACCACCGCCGACCAACAGGCATACGGCAATTCCATCTACGGCATTGAGAAAAAGCAGTTCCCCTATATGCTCTGCATCACCAATATGCTGCTGCACGATATCGACGTGCCCAAGGTGTTCCACGACAACTCGCTGACGCGCGACCTGCTCGACTACACCGAGGACGATTGCTTTGACGTCATTATGATGAATCCGCCCTACGGCGGCAACGAGAAGAACGACGTGAAAAATCATTTTCCTGCCGACCTCGCGAGCAGCGAGACCGCCGACCTGTTTATGGCGGTCATTCTCTACCGCTTAAAGCAGAACGGACGCGCGGCGGTCATTCTGCCTGACGGCTTCCTGTTTGGCACCGACAACGCCAAAATCAACATCAAAAAGAAGCTGCTCGCCGAGTGCAACCTGCACACCGTTGTCCGTATGCCGTCGAGCGTGTTTGCGCCCTACACCTCTATCACCACCAATATTCTGTTTTTTGACCGCACGCACCAAACCGAAGAAACATGGTTCTACCGTCTGGATATGCCTGCGGAGTACAAGCATTTTTCCAAAACCAAACCCATGCGCCTCGACCATTTTGACCCGGTCATCGAGTGGTGGAACAACCGCAAAGAAATCACCGTTGACGGCTTTGACAAGGCGAAGCGCTACACCTATGACGAGCTGACAAAGGAGCACGGCTACAACCTCGACCTCTGCGGCTATCCGCATATCGAGGAAGAAATCCTCGACCCGATGGATTTGATTCAGCGCTATCAGGAGGAACGCGCCTCGCTCAACGCCGAGATCGACCGCGTGTTAGCGGACATCACCGCCATTCTCGGAGGTGCCGATCAATGACGCCGCAAGAATTAAAGAGCAGTATTTTGCAGTTAGCCGTACAGGGCAAGCTCGTGGAACAGCGAGCGGAAGAAGGCACGGCGGAGGAGCTGTACCGGCAGATACAAGAGGAAAAACAACGCCTGATCAAAGAGGGCAAAATCAAAAAAGAAAAACCACTGCCTGCAATCTCAGAGGATGAAATACCATTTGATATTCCTGATAGTTGGAAGTGGGTAAGGTTAGGAAACATTGGATCATGGTCTTCAGGTGCAACTCCGTCCAGAACACATCCTGAATACTATGGGGGTAATATTCCATGGCTCAAAACAGGAGATTTGAACGATGGATACGTTATTGATATTCCTGAATCAATAACTGAATCTGCATTGGAAAATTCCTCTGTACGGCTTAACCCAACTGGCTCTGTATTAATGGCAATGTATGGAGCAACAATTGGCAAACTTGGTATTTTACAAATTGAGGCTACTACAAATCAAGCGTGTTGTGCTTGTATTCCATACAACGGGATTTATAATTTGTATTTGTTTTATTACCTATTAAGTAGCAGGCATAGATTTACAAAAATGGGAGAAGGCGGTGCTCAACCAAATATTTCAAAGCAAAAGATTATTGGTTCGTTATTTCCTCTTCCTCCCCTCGCCGAACAAAAGCGGATCGTTGCGAAAATCGAGGAGCTTTTGCCATATGTTGACCGCTACGAAAAGGCGTGGAGCAAGTTAGAGGACTTCAACAAGCGTTTCCCCGCCGATATGCAAAAGTCCGTCCTGCAAATGGCGATCCAAGGCAAGCTTGTAGAACAGCGCCCCGAAGAAGGCACGGGCGAAGAGCTGTATAAGCAGATCCAAACTGAGAAAGCAAAGCTCATAAAGGAAGGCAAAATCAAAAAGGTAAAGCCCCTTTCCGAAATCTCCGAGGACGAAATCCCGTTTGAAATCCCTGAGAGTTGGATATGGGTAAGGTTAAATAATGTAATCGATGTCCGCGACGGCACACATGGAACGCCAAGCTACCTTCCGTCAGGCTATCCTTTGATAACTGGAAAAGATTTTTACACTGGATTTTTCAGCCTTGATAAAACTAAGTATATCTCTGAAGAAGACTATAAAGAAATTAGCCAAAGATCTAAAGTAGAAATTGATGATATACTTTTTTCAATGATTGGTGGCAATATTGGCAGCATGATTATGATCACCAAAGATAATTTCTTTGAAATGGCAATTAAAAATGTTGCGTTATTCAAACAATACAATTACACACTCTCTATAGCTGATTATCTTTTTGTGTTTCTAAAAAGCCAAGTCCCAATTTTTCAAGCTATTGCTAAAGGCGGCGCACAAAGTTTTGTTCCATTGAATATGCTCCGCAATTACCTTTTCCCACTTCCACCCCTCGCCGAGCAAAAACGCATCGTCCAAAAACTCGACGACATCCTACCGCTGTGCGAGAAGTTGAAATGAGGTAGCACTAATGAATAATGGTGAATACAAACTTAAATCACGATATCTGCAGACTTTTATCAAAGAAATATCTTTCAAAAACAGAAACCCTAAAGACAACAAAGTTTTGAAAATTTTGGATGATCTTTCAACAAATCCGGAACGAGTTTTGCTTCCCAACGATAAACTGTATCGGTGTAGGATAGTAAACAAAAACAGCAAATTAGGAGCAGAAAAAAATTTCTGGGGGTATAGTGCAAACGAAAGCTTTGTACCTCCACCTGAATGCACAAAAGATATGCGAGCAAATTATAAGTATATTCCATATCTTTATTGTGCCAGTAATCCATATACAGCTCTTGTTGAAGTGCGTCCGAGAATCGGAAGTTACGTAAGCGTTGCTACTATACAAGTAAATGAAGAAATGACTTTACTTGATTTCACATTAAGTCACTTACCCAAAAAAATGAAAGAATCAAAAATGAATCTTTTTGCCGACTTGTCTTATTTATATTCAAAACCTATTGCGCACGAAGATGATACACTCGATTATATTCCAACACAATATATTGCAGAGTATGCCAAAAATCTTGGATATGACGGAATTGCATTTGAAAGCTCTCTAACCCCGGAATTACATACACCCGTACTCAAACCATTAGCCTTAGATTGGTATAACGTAGTAGTATTCAATTTTAATAAATGTACACCTATTCGCTCTAATCTATTTGAAGTGAAGGAGCAACACACTGATTGTCAACAAATTGACTCAGATGAAAAAAACTCGATATAGAATCTGCTATCGGAAAAGCATTATCAAGCATATTATGATTTGGAGTAATTATTTTTTTATTTTCGAATCGGTTTATCCTCGAACAAAAACACACTGTCAAAAATCCAGAAAAAAAGACCGCTTTTTCCCTGTTTTTTCACTTGACAGCTTTTTACAATGGAAATATGAGCTTTTTAATCAGTGGGTACTTAAACATCGAAGTTCGGTTTTTTGTCTGATTCTTGTAATACGCAAAACAAGCGACAGCTTTTTTGCCATCGCTTGTCATTAATCTCTTTTTTGTTTTATTCGGGTTTAGCCTGACTATTAATCGAGCAAAATTAAAAAGGCAGTAAAAGCTCTTCGCTTAAACTGCCTTTATCTGGAGGCGACAGGCGGATTTGAACCGCCGCATCAGAGTTTTGCAGACTCGTGCCTTACCACTTGGCTATGTCGCCGTTTCACAACAGTAAATATTATATCATCTAAACGCCGATATGTCAATAGCAAATAAAGATTTTTCACGGAACATTTTATATTTTAATTATTTGGGAAAGGAAGAAAAAATGAGAGATTTGATTCTTTACGCCGAAAAATGCAAAAAAGAGCTTGATCGCCTCAAAATACGCTATGCCAATGATATTGTATTCACGGTCAACACCCGCGCCAAAACCCGCTTGGGCGTATGCCAAAAGAAAGGCGACAAATATTTGATTGAGATATCCTCTGCCCTGCTCGATGAAAAAACAGACGAACAGCTTCTTTACGATACTCTCTTTCACGAAATTCTCCACACCTGCCGCGGCTGCATGAATCACACCGGTCGGTGGAAGGAGCTTGCGCAAAGGGTCAACGCCGCCTGCGGCTGCAATATCACACGCACCGCCGACGGCAATATTCTTCCCGACTCCCTTGTGCGAAAGCCGAAATACCGCGTAATCTGTCCCTCATGCGGAGAGGTTTACAAGCGCTACAAGCGTTCACCGCTGATAGATGACCCGGGGCGTTACCGCTGCGGAAAGTGCAAAAGCTCCCTTAAAAACGCGCAGATCTTCGAGGCGGTTTGAAATCGCGCCTCACTCCAAAAGCTCCTGCCCGTAATCCTCCAGCTTTATATTTGTTTTTACAACTGATATGCCGTTATTAATCGAGAAAATAATGATCGAATCGCGCGTGTCGCGGGCGTATAGCGGTGCGTAGCCGCTCTTTTTAAGCACCTGCTGGCACTCGTCAACATTCAGACAAAGCCCGAAGCAGAGCATTATCACCTTGTCGCGCGAGGGCTTTTTTGTGTTTACGCCGCGCAGCAGCTCATAGCAGTATTCGCGCCTTATGCCGGAACGCTTAACGACCTCGGCTTTGCTCAGCCCCTTTCTTCTGCGGTAAAACTCAAGCAGCTCGGTGAGCGTTCCGAAGAAGAGCTCGCTGCCATTCTCCTCAAGGTACTCGTCAACGCTGCGCTTGCTTTTTAAAATGTTCATAAGCTCGTCGGTTGGTTTTTTCATTTTTATCTTTCCTTTTTTTAAAAATATGCTACAATAAAATATATAATGATTCTATTAAAAACGCAAGGGGTACATATGCAAAATTCCGATTTATGGAACATTTCGTTTCTAACTTCCGTCAACGGATCCTCAGATATCGTGCGGAACAACGTTTTGGGCGAGCTTATGCTGAGGCGCGAATGCGCTCCCGAATGTCTCCCCGTCATGCAAAAACTCAGCTCGATCCGCAACAAGAATCTGATGACGGTGTACGACGCAAGGATCATCAACGGAAAATGCGTGACGCTTAATGAGTTTATCAACGGAACAACGCTTGAAAACCGTGTTGAAAACATGGGGCTCTTTCAGCCCGACGAGGCAAAAAGCATCCTAATTCAAATTTGCGACGGACTCACCGCACTTCACACAAACGGCATTGTCCACCGCGATATAAAGCCCTCAAACATTATGATCGATACAAACGGCTGCGTCAAAATAATCGACTACGACATTTCGCGAATCGCAAAGCCCGAAAGACAGCGCGATACTACGATTATGGGCACCGAGGGCTATGCGCCTCCCGAACAATTCGGGTTTGCACAGACGGGAGCCCGCGCAGATATTTACTCCTGCGGTGTGCTGCTCAATTATCTTCTGACAGGCAGTCTCCCCCAGGAAAAGCTGTGCGAAGGCACTCTCGGAGAGGTTGTTGAACGGTGCATTGAAATTGATGAGAACAAACGCTTCAACAGCGCCGAGGAGCTGAAACAGGTTCTGCTCGGCAAAAGATTCAAGCGCAGATTCCGTCCGCTACCGGGGTTCAGAAGCAAGCGTATTCTTCCGAAAATCATTACGACGGTTCTGATAGTCGTTTGGTTCAACATATTGTATATTTTTATTATCGGCGGTACCGGTCGGAATTTTTACAAATACGGAGCACGGGTGACATGGGATTATATATTGCAAGCGGCTATGATCCTTATTTTTTGGTCGGCTCTGCCCTACTTTCTGTTCGGCGATATTTTCAGGCTTTCCGAAAAAATCAGCCCGAACAACCCTCAGAACGGAACATATATTTTGCGGATTTTAGGCGTCATAAGCTTTATCGTGGGCATCGGAATTTTTTATATCGTAAGCTTTGTAATTTAGCCCGCATATTCATGCTGTAACCAGTATATCACAACAACAAAATATTTTTGTATGCTGACGGCATACCAAAACAAACGAGTAACTCTGTATGATTAATACATAACGGAGTTACTCGTTTTGGTTCAGCGTATCTCCTGCTCCAAGCTGTCAAAAACGGGAGCGGAGAAAAACTCGCCCAGAGTTATTTCCAGACCGTCGCAAAACTTTTTGACCGTGATAACGGAAATATCCCTGCGGCTCTGA
>JBGUPW010000319.1:0-19778 GCA_045130495.1 Ruminococcus sp.
GAGGGAGATTTCGGAAAGCTTGTCAGGGCGCAGGTCGAGAATCCCGTGCGCTGGCAGACAATAATCGAAAACATGAAAGCCGTGGGAGTCGATACACTTATCGAGGTCGGCGTGGGAAAAACCCTGCAAAACCTCTGCAAGCGCACCTTTGACGATATAAAGGCGTTCAAGGTTGAAGCTCCCGAGGATATAAACAGGCTTGAACTTTAAGCTTGATTGAGTTATAATATAAGAGTTATAATATAAACCATAACTTCACTTTTACGAGGTGTAAATATGAATTTTGAAAATAAAACCGCCGTTGTTACGGGCGGCTCGCGCGGAATCGGATTCGCAATAGCGAAAAAGCTTGCCGAGAACGGCGCGAACATTGCTATCCTCTTTGTGGGCGACCCTGAGGAGGGCGACAGCGCGAAGGCAGAGCTTGAAAAGCTCGGCGTTAAGGCTGAAAGATATTTTTGCGACGTTTCGGACTTTGAGGAGTCCAAAAATGTCGTTGACGAGGTCATCTCCGAATTCGGCGGAATAGATATCCTCATAAACAACGCGGGTATCACGCGGGACAAGCTTGTGCTCAAAATGGAAGAAAAGGATTTTGACGCGGTCATCGACGTAAACCTCAAGGGCGTGTTCAACATGATAAAGCACACCTACAAGCACTTTATGAAGAAGCGCTCGGGAAGGATAGTCAGCACATCTTCTATCGTGGGTCTTGTCGGCAATGCGGGACAGGCGAATTACGCTGCGTCCAAGGCGGGGATCATCGGTCTTACAAAGTCTGTTGCAAGAGAGCTGGCAGGCAGGGGAGTGACCGTCAACGCGGTCGCGCCCGGCTACATTGGAACCGATATGACAAGCGCGCTCCCCGAAAAGGTAAAGGAGAGCATGAAAGAGCAGATACCCGCCAAGAGAATAGGCACACCCGAGGACGTGGCGAATGTTGTCGCGTTCCTGTGCAGCGACGAGGCGGCGTATGTCACGGGCGAGGTTATCCGCGTAGACGGAGGACTTGCAATTTAATTAAAGAGCGGAGAGTGGAGTTGACAGTCAGCCAAAGGGCTGTCCCTGAGGCAAAAAGGCAGCCTTTATATCACGCAGCATTATAACTCGGCGCTTTGCGCCCCTTAATTGTCCACTGTCAATTGTCCATTGTCCATTAACTCCACTTATTAAATATAACGGAAGTGATAACATGAGCAGACGAGTAGCTGTCACGGGTTTGGGCGCGATAAGTCCCGTCGGCAACGACGTTGAAACCATGTGGAAAAACATGGTCAGCGGCGTGTGCGGCATTGACGAGATAACCGCGTTTGATACCTCTGACTTAAAGGTTCATATAGCAGGCACGGTAAAGAATTTTCAGCCCGAGCTTTATTTTGAGAAACGAGAAGCCAAAAAGCTTGATATCTACTGCCGGTACGCTCTCGCGGCGGCACAGCAGGCGGTTGATGACAGCGGTATTCTCGGCAATATCGACGAAAAACGCTTCGGTGTTTACATCGGCGCGGGAATCGGCGGTCTTAATACATTCGTAGACAACGTGGTCGGACTCGAACGCGGCGGTCCCCGAAAGGTCAGCCCGTTCTTCATTCCCATGATGATCGGCAATATAGCCACGGGCAACGCGGCTATCCGCTTCGGCGCCAAGGGCGTTACGCTCTCGGTCATGAGCGCCTGTGCCTCGGGCACCAACTCGATAGGAGAGGCGTTCCACGCCGTAAAGGACGGCTACGCAGACGCGGTCATTGCGGGCGGAGCCGAGGCTGTCGTGTCAAGGCTCACTATCGCGGGCTTCCAGAACATGAAAGCGCTTTCCACCAGCCCCGACCCCAAAACTGCTTCCCGTCCCTTTGACAAGGACAGAAACGGCTTTGTAATGGGCGAGGGAGCGGGGGTGCTCATTCTCGAGGAGTACGAGCACGCTAAGGCGCGCGGCGCCAAGATTTACGCCGAGTTCTGCGGCTACGGCAACACCTGCGACGCTCACCATGTAACGGCTCCCGATCCCGATGGCGACGGTCTTGCCGAAGCGATAAAAATAGCGTTTGCCGAGGCGAACGTCCCCGACGACGCTCAAATCTATATAAACGCCCACGGCACAAGCACCCACCTGAACGACCTCACCGAGACAATAGCAATAAAAAAGGCTCTCGGCAGCAGGGCTTACGATGCGAGCATAAGCTCAACAAAGTCCATGACGGGTCATATGCTTGGCGCGACGGGCGCCATTGAAGCTATCGCGGCTGTTAAGGCGCTTGAAAAGGGCGTTATTCCGCCTACTATCAATCTTGATGAGCCCGACGAGGGGCTTGACCTTGATTACACCCCGAAAACAGCCAAAAAGCGCGACGTTGATGTTGCCGTTTCAACCAATCTCGGCTTCGGCGGTCACGACGCCTGCGTTGTTTTCAAAAAGATAAGTGATTGAAAGGCGGGCGGTGATATATGTACAATATTGATGAAATAAAGGAATTGATAGCGCTTCTTGAGGGATCCTCTCTCCGTGTGCTTGAGGTCCAGGCGGGAGAAAACAGGGTAAGGCTCGAAAAGGCGGAGTCCGCAGCGCAGGCGGTTCAGCCCGCTCCTGCCGGTCAGCCGGTAGCCTCTGCCGTTCAGCAGCCCCAGACGGAGCCTGCAGTGGTCAAGGCGGAAAGAGGCAAAACCATCAACGCCCCGATAGTCGGCGTGTTTTACTCCGCGCCTTCGCCTTCAGCCGAGCCTTATGTGCTGCCGGGCAGAAAAGTGAGAAAGGGCGACACCGTCTGCATTATAGAGGCGATGAAGTGCATGAACGAGATTCAAGCTGAGGAGGACGGCGAAATCACCGACGTGCTCGTTAAAAACGGAGATTTGGTTGAGTTCGACCAGCCGCTGTTTTCGGTTAAATGACGATTGGAGAAAAAATGAATCAACAGGAAATAATGAAAATATTACCTCACCGCGACAATATGCTGCTGGTTGAGGAATCCGAAATGCTTGACGAGAACACCGCGCGCGGAAAATACACCGTAAGGGGCGACGAGTTCTTTTTGCAGGGACACTTTCCCGGCAACCCCGTAGTTCCCGGCGTGATCCTCTGCGAGATGATGGGTCAGGCAAGCTGCTGTCTGCTCGCCGATAAGGTAAGCGAATGCACGCCATATTTTACAAAAATGGACAATGTAAAGTTTAAAAATCCCGTAAAGCCGGGCGACACGCTCGAAAGCGTTTGCACGCTCACAAGAAGCAGAGGCGCGTTTTATTTTATCGGCGCGAAGGGTTATGTTGACGGGAAGCTTTGCGTCAGCGCCGAGCTTTCTTTCGCGCTTGTCCCCAATGAAAAATAACTCACCGGATGTGAAAGTATGTTTTCAAAAATATTGATTGCAAACCGGGGCGAGATCGCCGTCCGGATCATACGCGCCTGCCGCGAGATGGGCATTTCGACTGTCGCGATCTATTCAAAGGCTGACAGGGACGCCATGCACGTTCAGCTTGCCGACGAGAGCTATTGCGTGGGCGGTAACCGCGTGTTTGAAAGCTATCTCAATATCCCCGCTATTTTGACCGTGGCTGTCGAGAGCGGCGCTCAGGCTATTCATCCCGGCTACGGTCTGTTAAGCGAGAATGCCAAGTTTGTTTCGCTCTGCGAGCAGTGCAACATCAGCTTTATCGGTCCCACCTCAAAAATGATCGCCATGCTCGGCGACAAGGACGTGGCTCGCAAGACGATGCGCGCGGCGGGCGTGCCTGTTACTCCCGGCAGCGATGTTGTGGAGAACGTAGAGCGCGCCGTGGCGGAAGCGTTGAGAATAGGTTTTCCGCTTCTCATAAAAGCGCGCTCGGGCGGCGGCGGACGAGGTATCCGCCGCGTTGATTCAATGGATCGCTTTGAGGAAGCTTTTCTTTCCGCAAGTGCCGAGGCAAAGTCTGCGTTCGGCGACGGCGCGTGCTATCTGGAAAAATTCATTCACCCTGTCAAGCACATTGAAATGCAGCTCCTTTGCGATAACTACAACAACACTATCTGCCTGGGTGAGCGCGAATGCTCCGTGCAGCGGAAAAATCAAAAGATGATTGAGGAAAGCCCCAGCCCCGCGCTTGACGAAAAGACCCGCAAACAAATGATGGCGGCGGCGGTCAAGGCGGCAAAGGCGGTAAATTACGTAAACGCCGGCACGGTGGAATTTTTGCTCGACCGCGATAACAACTTCTATTTTATGGAGATGAACACCCGCTTGCAGGTTGAGCACGGCGTAACCGAAATGGTAACGGGACTCGATATAGTTCAGTGGCAAATCCGTATCGCCGCAGGCGCGAGGCTCACACGCACGCAGGACAGCATATTTACACACGGCAACGTGATAGAATGTCGTATAAATGCCGAAAATCCCGACAAGGGCTACCGTCCGAGCTGCGGCGTTATCCGCAGGCTCCACACTCCTGGAGGAAGCTTTGTGCGCTTTGACACAGCCGTTTATCAGGATTATGTGATCCCTCCCTATTATGATTCAATGCTTGGAAAGCTCATCGTTCAGGCGCGCAGCCGAGCTGCGGCGATACGCAAAATGAAGATGGCGCTTTCCGAACTGACTATCGACGGAATCGACATAAACCGCGACCTTCTTGCGGAGATACTCTCCGATGAAAGATTTGTCAGCGGAGAGTATACGACCGATTTTATGCAGGATTTCGAGAACGAACGGAGAACAAGAACATAACTATACGGGAACTTCGGTTTTGAAGGTCCCGTAAACTGTGTTTAAAAAGAAGGGTACCGATATGGATTTATTTTCCTTTGTAAAACCGAAAAATGAGTTGGAATCCACTCCCGACGCCAAGCATAACGTGCCGTTTGTGCCTGATGAAATGTGGACAAAATGTCCTAATTGCGGCACAATGCTTCTCACCACCGATTTAGAGGAGAATTTTAACGTTTGCACGCACTGCGACCACCATTTCAGGATAAGCACAACGCAGCGCATTGAATTTTTGGCGGACACCGACAGCTTTGTTGAGCGCGACAGCGAGCTTTCGGGCGGCAATATTCTGGATTTTCCGGGCTACGACCAAAAGCTGGAAAAAGCGAGGAAATCGGGAAAAGAATCCGTTATCTGCGGCGAATGTCTTATAGGCGGCATTAAAACCGTGCTCTGCGTTATGAATTCAGGCTTTATGATGGGCAGCATGGGCACCGTGACGGGCGAAAAGATCACCCGTGCATTTGAATACGCCACCGAAAACAGTCTTCCCGTTGTAGCCTGCACGGTTTCGGGCGGCGCAAGAATGCAGGAGGGCATTTTATCGCTTATGCAGATGGCTAAAACCTCGGGAGCCGTAAAGCGTCACAGCGACGCCGGGCTTCTGTATATAACGGTGCTGACCGACCCCACAACGGGCGGAGTCACCGCGTCCTTCGCAATGGAGGGCGATATAATTTTAGCCGAGCCGAACACTCTCGTTGCGTTCGCAGGACCCAGAGTTATCGAGCAGACAATGCGCCAGAAGCTCCCGAAGGACTTTCAGACCTCCGAGTTTGTGCTGCAAAAGGGCTTTATAGACGCTGTTGTCAGCCGTGACAAGCTAAAGGCGACGATTACGCGCCTGCTGAAAATACACGGATATCAGGAGTATAAGGAGGCGGCGCAATGACGGCTTATGAAAAGGTGATGGCGGCGCGCGACGCAAAAAAGCTGACCGCCGTTGATTATATAACGCGAATGTTCAGCGACAGCTTTATCGAGCTTCACGGCGACAGAAGATTTGCCGACGACAAAGCGATCGTGGCAGGGCTTGCCATGCTCTACGATATGCCGCTCACGATCATCGGCATTGAAAAGGGAAGAAATACCAAGGAGCGCGTCGAGCGCAACTTCGGTCAGGCTCAGCCCGAGGGCTACCGAAAGGCGCTCAGGCTTATGAAGCAGGCTGAAAAATTTCACCGTCCCGTGCTCTGCCTTGTGGACACCAGCGGAGCCTATCCGGGAATCGGCGCGGAGGAGCGCGGACAGGGGCAGGCGATCGCCGAGAACCTCATGGAGATGATGACGCTCAAAACTCCCGTGCTGACGATTCTTATCGGCGAGGGCGGCAGCGGCGGAGCGTTGGCTTTAGCGGTGTCGGATGAGGTCTGGATGATGGAGAACTCGGTCTATTCCGTGATATCCCCCGAGGGTTGCGCCTCTATTCTTTGGAAGGACAGCTCAAAAGCTCCGCAGGCAGCCGAAGCGCTTAAAATGACCGCTCAGGATCTGTTCGATTTGGGAGTGGTGGAGCGTATTATCCGCCAGCCGAAGGCAGAGGACGCCGCGATGTTCGAGAGTCTGAAAATGCTGATCAGCAGAACGTTTGAAAAAAATCTCGCTCTGCCGACCGACCGCCTAACCGAACAGCGCTACGCAAGATTCAGAAAAATCGGAACGGCGCATTTGAAACAGTAATTTTTTGTATAAGTGATTTTTCGTATAATAAATCCCTTCCTTCACCACCGCGCCGGACGCGTGATTGTGAAGAAAGGGATTTTTTATTGTGTACAATTGATAATTGGCAACGGACAATTTTGATGTTTTTATGCTGTGTCATAACGAGGGGGTGGCGGTAATACTTTTGGGAACCTCTAAAAATTCCCTGCCGTGCATAAGTACGGAATCTTCACGGCATAATCCAGCCAAAGCTCTTTGAAATACGTCAGCCTTGCCGAGATTTTTTTGGCAGGCTGACGGAACAGGATTCAAGCAAGGCGTGCGCCGCGAATTGTGCGGTTTTTAACTAACTTGGAGCGGTTTAAAACCCGCTCCGTTTTCTTTTGTATGATTGATGATTCAATTTTGTATGATTAACCATTCAAAATATATACATTCAAAATATATAATAGTGTAAAGTATGATATAACGATCTTTATCGACTTTTTTAGGAAGAACACAGATTTCGAGTGTTGCAATGGTGAGATAAATATGGTATGATATACTGTGAACATAACGAACAGTTTAGTCATACCGGAGCTTGTTAAAAAATGGCAAAGCGTACAAAAGAGGTTTTTACTTAACCCTGCGTTTTTTCTCTCGTTATATACCGAGGATGCCGTTGAAAAAATGCCTTATCGTTGAAAAATCTCTTGATTTTTACATTCTGCTGTTTATGGGAACCTCTAAAAATTCCCGGCCGCGCATAAGCACGGGATCTTCACGGCATAATCTTGTCAGATCTCCTTTAAAATACGTCAGTATTCCTGCGGAGCTTTGACAAAATTCTGCCATAAATCTTCCGCGCTCTGCACGACATTGAATTATCAGAGATTCACTTATGAAATAAGCTCCGGATCAAATAATATTTTTAGGAGGAACCATCTTATGACGATTACAAAAACACAGGAAGGCACCAAGCTCACGGTTGCCATCGAAGGAGAATTAAACACCAACACAGCTCCCGAGCTGGAAAAAGAATTTGAAACCTGTCTTGACGGGATTACATCGTTGGTTATCGATGCTCAAAAAATGGACTACATCTCCAGCGCCGGTCTGCGCGCACTGTTCGGTGCTGCCGAGGTCATGCAGGAAAGCGGTGATATGTGCGTCATTAATTCAAATGATGAAGTCAAGAACATTTTTGAAGTAACAGGCTTCGTTGATATTATCGACGTAAAATGAAGAGCTTAGAGATACCTGCCGAAAAAACAAGGCTGAACGAGGTGATCGACTTTGTCCTTGATTTTGCAAAGGAACTCGGGTTTGATAAAAAGGAGCTTTTTCAGTTGAAGCTTTGCACCGAGGAGATTTTTGTCAATGTAGCGAGTTACGCTTATAAGCCTGATACGGGTCTTATCACCGTAATCGCGGATGAGAGTGAAGATCCTCTGACGGTCACTTTGTCGTTTATCGACAGCGGTACTCCCTTTGACCCTCTGGCTAAGCCCGATCCGGCAAAAAAACGTCCCTTTTCACAAGCAAAAAAGGGAGGACTCGGGATCTTTCTCACCAAGAGGTTGATGGACGAGGTAAGCTATGCGTATCAAGATGAGAAAAACGTCTTGACGATAAGGAAAACCCATTCTGTCAACGGAGATCAGCCATGAGTAATGCACCGAAGAAAAAAAGAAAAAAGCTGACTACAAAGGCGATACTCGGGTTGATTTTTGTCCTTGCGTTCATTGTCGTTTTTGTTTGTATCGGCATAACATGGCGCTACGTTGACGACTTTGATGACAGCCACTACGGAACTGCCTTTACTTTGACCCACACGGCGTCCGAATATATCGACGGTGAAAAGGTAAAATCGTATTACGAAAACGGAAAAACAGATGACTACTATCTGCAAGTACAGGATTTTCTGAAGCTGTTGCGCTCAGAAGGCGAGTTGGACCGCATATATGTTTTCGTGCCGTCGGGGAATGAACTCGTAACAATTTGGAATACCGACAGTTCCTCAGGGAATGCGTTAGGCGTTCGACAGGCTTTTGGGGGAGAATTCAAAGAAAGCGCGATGGGTGCCCTTTCCGGTGATTCCGAGAAAAGCGGTTACGTAAATGAGTATGATGACAGCAAGCTGATCGTTACCGCTTTTTCACCGATTTGCGACAAAAACGGCAAACCGGTCGCATTGGTTGCCTCCGATTTCGAGGGCGAAAACATCATATTTAAGATTGTGGATTTCAACCTTGCCACGCTGGTGATCGTACTCGTGTCCAGTGTCATCCCAATCATTATTTTCTACAGAAAGACAAAAAAAGGCGTGCTGATACCGATCAAGCGGTTGAATTCCGCCGCGAAAGAAATGGTAGAGGATCTGGAGTCTGAAAATCTCGTTTCACCGGATATCCATACCAACGACGAGATCGAGGAGCTATCCGATTCGTTTGAGCAAATGAACGTGGAGCTGCGCGATTATATCGAACAGCTCAGGCTCGCGACCGTCGAAAAAGAACGTATCGGCGCGGAACTGAATATGGCGAAGGATATTCAGGCTGCTCAGCTACCGGACGCCTTCTCTGCTTTCCCCGATAGGAAGGATTTTGAGATCTACGCATCGATGACTCCGGCAAAGGAAGTCGGCGGAGATTTCTATGATTTCTTCCTTGTCGACGACGATCATCTCGCTATGGTCATCGCCGATGTTTCGGGCAAGGGAATCCCGGCATCGCTGTTTATGATGATCTCAAAGATTCTTATAAAAAACCGCTTGAAGGCAGGAGACAGCCCATCTGCGGCGCTGGGTAAGGTCAATAACCAGTTGATTGAAACCAACAACATCAAGCCCAAGCAGTTCGTCACCGTATGGCTTGCGGTGCTGGAGCTTTCATCCGGAAAAGGAAAGGCTGCCAACGCAGGACATGAGCACCCCGTTCTCAAACGTGCTGACGGCACATATGAGCTTGTCGAGTACAGGCACTCACCGCCCGTTTCCCTGGTCAAGGGACTTAAATTCCGTGAACATGACTTTGAAATGAAACCGGGTGACAGGCTGTTTGTCTATACGGACGGCGTTGCCGAAGCGAAGAACAGCGAACGCGAGATGTTCGGCACAGACCGCTTGCTTTCGGTTTTGAACAGTGATCAAAACGCTTCTCAGCAGCAGGTGCTGGAGAACGTCATAAACGATATCAATGCTTTTGTCGGAGACGCCGAGCAGTTTGATGATATCACGATGCTCGGATTCGCATACTACGGTCCCGACGGCAAAAACACCGATATATAAAAATTGCGGCAACACCGCACAATTCGCGGCGCACGCCTTGCTTGATGCTTGTTTCGTCAGATTATCCATAAAATTTCGGCAAGGCGCTGGTCTTACCTCAATGTATTTGTACAAGCTGACGAAAAATCTTACTTCGCAATCCGCACAACGTAATTATGCGGTATTGCCTTGCATATACAGGAAACTTTCGGGAGGATAGAAATAATGGCAGAAAACAAACGATTTGCAAAAGCGTCGTGGGCGATCATGGCGCAGCTGCTCAAGGTAGAAAGCTTGGAGGAGGCGCTGTCGGGCAGTTTGGAAATCATAGTAAAAACGCTGAACAGTGAGGCAGGAGCGATATGGCTTCTTGACCCAAAGACCGACAGATTGTCACCTGTTTTCCATATCGGCCCCGCCGATATCTCCAACATCAGCGTAGAGAACGGTCTGGGTATTGAGGGTATCGTTACGCAGACGGGTAAATCAGTGTTCGTGGAGGACGCCGCATCGGATACTCGTTTTGACGGCACAGTTTTTGACGACAACGATTTGGTTACTAAGACGATGATCTGTGTACCGCTCAACAATACTCACGATATCATCGGCTGCGTTCAGATCGTCAACAAGCTCGACGGTACGCTGTATGATGAAGAGGAAATGCAGCTTTGTGAGCGCATGGCTTCTCTTGCGGCGATCACGATCGATGAAAAAGGGCTGATCGTTGATCTGGAGGAGAAAAAAGAGGTCCTCGCGACACTGCGCAACATTACCAAAGAATTCCAGACCGGCGATACCACGCTAAAGGTTTTGAAGGGTATCAACCTCGATATTTACAAGAACGAGTTTATCGTCGTGCTCGGCGAATCCGGCTGCGGTAAATCCACGATGATGAATATTGTCGGAGGAATGGATTTCCTGACGACAGGCGAGCTGACTATTGAGGGAAAGGATTTCTCCCATCCCTCAGACGATGAACTTACAAAATACCGCCGCGACTACATCGGCTATATCTTCCAGGCGTATAATCTGATGCCCAACCTGACGGCTCTTGAAAACGTTGAATTCATTGCCGAGCTGGCTAAAGATCCGATGTCTTCCAAGGAAGCGCTCGCCAAGGTCAATATGTCGCAGCGTGAGAACAACTATCCCGGACAGATGTCGGGCGGTCAACAGCAGCGTGTTTCGATCGCGCGCGCAATCGTAAAAAAACCAAAGCTGATTCTTGCCGACGAGCCCACCGCAGCGCTTGACTACACCACAAGTATTGAAGTGCTTCAAACCATTGAGGATATCGTCAAGACGCAGGGCACCACTGTCATGATGGTCACACATAACGTTGAGATCGCTAAGATGGCGGATCGTGTTGTAAAAGTGCGCAACGGCAAGATTGCTTCCATCAAGAAAAATATGCACCCGCTTCACGCCGAAGAGTTGATCTGGTAAGGCGAGAAAGGGGTTCACAATGAAAAAAACACAAGTTAAGGACGCAACGCGCAATATCAAAAAGAACCTTCTCTCGTGGATCTCCGTTGTTTTCATCGCTGCAATGGCAGCGTCCGCCTATCTCGGCATCTGCTACTCCGCTGATTCTATGAGGAAATCAGGTGACGACTTTTACCAAAAAACGTCCTTCAGGGATTTTGAGGTTACCTCGTCACTGCTCTTGACAAACAAAGATATCGACGCGTTGATGTCGGATGAAGACGTTAAGGATGTCGAAGGCATCTATTTTGTGAATGCAAAAGCCAACAACGGCGATATTCACGAGAACGTCAACGTCGTTTCCGTCAGCGAAAGAATCAACATACCCGAGATCGTTGAAGGAAAGCTGCCGCAAAAAGCGGATGAATGTGCGGTTGAGCAGAGTGTTGCGGAAAAGCTCGGATACAAAATCGGAGATACCGTCAACGTCTGCGATGAACACGATGACACACCGAAGTTTTTGAAGGGCAAACAATATAAAATCACCGGTATTGTTCTGCACCCCGATCATCTCGCGAAGCCGGATTTCGCTCCCGGCAGCCGATACATTTTGGTCACACCCGGCGCTTTTGACGATGAGGAGCTGGACGGTTGCTTTATGAGAGCCGAGATTTTACTCAAATCCACCGAAGGCTTGAGCCGTTTCAGCAATGCTTATAAAAAGAAATCGGATGCTACTAAAGAACGTCTTAACGCGATCGCAGATGAAAGATCGGCGCTTCGCACTACAGAAGTTAGGGACAAGTATCAAAAAGAAATCAATGATGCTCAGAAAAAGCTCGACGAAGCTAAAGAAAAGTTGGATAACGGCAAAAAAGAGCTTGATAAAGCAAAGAAAACGATCAGCGATAGCGAAAAAAAGCTCAAAGACGCGAAAAAGGAGCTTGACAAAGGTAAGCAAACGTTGGATAGCTCAAAATCCGAGCTGGACAGCGCTGAAGGCACCCTGAGCAGCTCTAAGAATACGCTTGACGCGGCGGAAGATGAGCTTTACACCTCGGATCAAAAACTTTCTTCCGCAAAATCCGAACTCGACGCAAACGAAATAAGGCTTGACGCGGCAAAAGCCGAGCTCGATGCCAACAAGCAAAAGCTTGACGAAGCCGAAGCGGAGCTCAACGAATCTAAGGAAATGCTTGACGCCGCCGAGCAGGCGTTGAAAAAAGCGAAGGATGTTCCGCCCGAAGAACTCGCCAAGCTTACACCCGAGGAGCTTGCGGCTTATGAAGAAATGGTGGCGGCAGCCGAAGAACAGTATAATCAGGGTTTAGCCGAGTATAACGAAGGAAAGAAACAGTACGAAGAAGGCAAAGCCAAATATGAAAGCGCTTTGGCACAGTACGAAGAAGGCAGAGCACAATTTGACGCCGGAACGGCTGAGTATTACTCAGGCTTAGCGCAGTATGAGTCGGGTCTCGCTGAATATAACAGCGGCAAAGAGCAGTATGAGTCTGGCCTCGCTGAATATGACAGCGGCAAAGCGCAGTATGACGAAGGTGTCGAAACATACGAAGCGAACAAGAAAAAATATGAAGACGGTGTCAAAGAGCTCGAGAAAGGCAAAAAAACTCTTTCTGAAAAAGAGAAAGAGTACAACGACGCTGTAAAAGAATATGAAAAGAATGTTCCAAAGCTTGACGACGCAAAAAATGATCTCGCTGAGCTTAAGGACTGCAACTGGTTTGTCTTTGATACAGAGTCAAACGGCGGATTTATGCACCTTTCACTTTCGGCAAACAGCATATCCAACCTGAGCGTCACCTTCTCGCTGTTCTTCGTTGTCATCGCAGCCCTCGTCATTTACACGACGATCAAGCGAATTGTGGACGAGCAAAGAACTCTGGTTGGCGCGACAAAGGCGCTCGGCTTCTTTAACCGCGAGATACTGGGAAAATACCTTGTCTTTGGCATCAGCGCGACCATCGTCGGTGCCCTTATCGGTATCCTCGCCGGATACTTTGTGATCCAGGGCGTGGTGCTCAACTCTTACGGCGATATGTATGTTATCGGAAAGATCCCGGCAGGAATCTTGGTCGGTACCTCTATAATCGCAGTCGTTTTTGCAATTTTGCTTGCTGTAGCGGCGGTAACGATCTCCTGCATGAGTCTGATGAGATCCACTGCAATAGATCTTATGAGAACAAAAACGCCAAAGGCATGGAAGAGCTCCAAGAGTTCCAAGAGCGGCGGCAGCCTGTATTCAAGGCTCATTCTCCGCAATATGCGTTCTGATCTTCCTCGCGTCATAGTGACGACCGTCAGCGTCGCGGGATGCTGTGCGCTCCTGGTTATCGGCTTTACCCTGCGCAACAGCGTTATGAGCGTCACTGACAAGCAGTATGGCGAAATCGTGAAATATGATGAAAGACTGACCTTTAACCCCGACACATCCGACAATGTCGAGAAAGAGCTCGAAGCGATTCTTGATGACGCAGGCATAAAATGGGTCAAGGCACAAAGCGGTCTGCGTGCATTCAAGGCAGACAGCGACGTGCAGTACACCGACTTGATCTGCGGCGATATGGAAGCGCTCTCCGAGTATTATAACTTTACGACATGGAAAAAAGACAGTAAGATCCCGACCGATGCGGACGGTGTGTTCATCCAATCAAGAACTGCTGAATCTTCGGGCAAGAACGAGGGCGACGATATCATTATCTATGACGACACCATGACGCCGAATGATGTAAAAGTTGCGGGCGTGTTCAACAACTATATGGGTCGCAATATGATTATGAACGAAGCTTCCTATGAAAAGTACTTTGGCGAAAAGCCCGAGATGAACACGTATTTTCTGTTTATGAACGGAGCCGACAAGGACAAGCTGATCGAAAAGCTCAGTCAGGTCAAGGGCTACGAGAGCCTTTCTCCTGCGGCTGAGGAAAAAGGCAAGTTGGATCTTGTAACAGACGTATTCAACAAGGTAGCGATCCTTCTGCTCGTGATTGCAATTCTGATGGCGTATTTCATTCTCCTGAACATCACGAAAATGTACGTAAACCAGAAGACGCGTGAGTTGACGATCATGCGTATCAACGGCTTCACCGTCAAAGAGGTCAAAAGATATCTGAACACCGAAACGATCATCACCTCGGCAATCGGTATCCTACTTGGCATCGGTATAGGCGCTTTGATGGGCTATATCGTCATCAGGTTTATTGAAATGCCGCACGACCAGTTCGTCAGAACCCCGTATGTATTAGGATGGATAATCAGTGCTGCGATCACGGCAGTATTCTCCATTGTAATTAACAAGTTCGGAACGAGAAAGGTAAAGGATCTCAAACTGACCGACGTTTGATAATCAATAGCCTGAACAATCATCTGAGGCTGTGATTCATTTGAATCACAGCCTCGTTTTTCTCCCATGTGCAAAAATCGACACTTACAAAATTTACAAATCATAAAAACAAATAATCTCCTTACACTATTAATGCGGCGACAAGTTGAGAGGTCAAACCGCCGCTTAATATAGATCAACAAGGAGAAAAACGGAAATGTCAAGTAATAACAACAATCAGATCAATGTTCCCGAAGCGAAGGAAGCGATGAACCGCTTCAAGATGGAGTGCGCCAACGACGAGGGCGTTCAAAACCATATTAAGAAAAATAATTTTTAATGTCAAAAGCTGTTTACTTAACTTCACAAAGAACATAAGAATAACATAATAGAAAGCCGAAAAAGAGCTGATTTTGTAGAAATACAAATCGGCTCTTTTTTATTTAGGAGGAAACTATGCTTGAAGATTTGAATTTGGACAATACAGAGGACAAAGACCATCCAGATGAATTAACCGAATATGAATGGGCTGAGTATTGTTCAACTATCCCGTCGCCTTATGATTGTCAGTATTGCCGTCATTATAAAGATGTTTACGGTGATGGTAATAGAATATGCAGTTTATATCATTGCCCTTATCAGGAGCGTGATCTTCAAATATGGAAGGATAGTTTAGACAGTTATGACTAAGCATCCATTCGTCCTATTTGAAAACTAATACTTTGATTACTACTCATTTTTGTTTTTCATCATTCATCTCCTTTCTACGGTGAGCCGAGAGCCTGTCTTTCGGCTCACCTACATACCGAGAAATCGCATACTTTATATATTTCAGTTTTCTATATATAATGAAAGCGTAAGGAGGTAATGTGTTATGAAAAGCCCCAAATACCATTTATACCTGACTGGTAAAGAGTACACGCAGATCATAAACGCTCTTGTTGAGCTGAAAAACGAGCTTATCAGCGAGGGCAGATATACCGACGCGGTTGATGAACTTTTGATAAAGGTCAGCAAGGCGAGAACGAAAAATCTTAAGGTTGTTTACACAGCCTGATTGGAGGACAAAATGCTGAATACCAGAAAGATTGAATTGTTTGATAAGATGATTGAACATATCGGCGCTTGGAGCGATAATTCTATCAGAGAGTTTCTTGGAATGTGCCTTGAAGCAACCGAGAACGAGATTGACGAAATTCTCAATGGCGAATACGATTGTAAAAGATAAATCATTAACCATTTTAGCTGTCTGTTTTTCAACAGGCAGTTTTTTTATGCCCATTTTTAGATAGCAGCACCATAAACAGTCATACATAGCTGCTATTACAGTTGGGAGCTATGAATACAACGAAAGGAGGTATAACGATGCCAAACTGTAAAACGATAGCCGTTTGCAATCAGAAGGGCGGCGTAGGCAAAACAACAACCACAATGAATTTGGGCGTAGGCTTGGCAATGCAAGGTAAACGTGTACTTCTTGTTGACTGTGATCCGCAGGGCGATTTAACGACCTGTTTGGGATGGCAGAGAGTTGACGAGATACCGATTACACTCGCTACGAAAATGCACGAAATCATCCGCGACGATAGCACAGACGCATTAAGCGGTATTTTGCACCACAGCGAGGGCGTTGACCTTATCCCGTCCAATACGGATTTAGAGGGCTTGGAAATGTATCTTGTGACCGCTATGAGCCGCGAGAACATTCTGAAAACCTATCTGAACAAGGTGAAGTCAAACTATGATTACGTTCTGATTGATTGCAGACCGTCGCTTGGTATGTTAACCTTGAACGCTTTAACGGCTGCGGACAGCGTAGTTATCCCTGTGCAGGCTCAATATTTGCCTGCCAGAGCTATGACACAGCTTTTGCGGACTGTTTCAAAGGTTAAGGCGCATACCAATCCTAAGTTGTCGATAGACGGCATTTTACTGACGCTTGTCGATAACCGGACAAACCTTGCCAAAAGCACCATAGACGCTATACACGAAAACTTCGGGAGTGTAGTCAGAATATTCAAGACCAATATTCCTATTGCGGTTAAAGCCGCAGAGGTATCTTCCAAAGGTAAAAGTATTTACGCTTATGAAGCAGGAAGCAAGGTTGCACAGGCATATTCCGCTTTCACTAAGGAGGTGTTGACAGATGCCAAAAAGAAAGACCGACTTCGATCTTCCGACGCTCGATGACCTTTTCTCTACGCAGGAGGAACGCGACGAAGCAAAGCTCGATAAAATCAGGGACATTCCTTTGGAATTGATCGACGATTTCCCCGATCATCCTTTCCACGTTCGTGATGACGAGGATATGCAACAGCTTGTCGATAGCATTAAGTCGCGCGGCGTATTAACTCCTGCTGTCTTGCGTGAAAAGGAGGACGGCAGATATGAGCTTGTCAGCGGACACCGCAGAAAGCGGGCTTGTGAGCTTGCAGGATTATCCACGCTCCGCAGCGAGATTAAGGATTTGTCCCGCGATGAAGCAATCATCTATATGGTCGAGAGCAATTTTCAACGTTCTTCCATTCTGCCGAGCGAAAAAGCCTTTTCGTATAAAATGCGGCTTGAAGCTATGAAGCGACAAGCAGGCAGACCGAAGAAAGAAAATGTGACACCAGCGGTGTCAGATTTTGAACGGTTGCGCAGTAATGAAGAATTAGGCGAACAGGTTGGAGAAAGCAGAGAGCAAATCCGCCGATATATCCGCTTAACGCACCTTATCCCCGAATTGTTGGATTTGGTGGACGAGGGCAGTATCAAAATGCGCCCTGCCGTTGAGTTGTCGTATCTCGATTATGATTATCAGAAAGATGTATTGGAAGAAATCGAGGTAACACAATCTACTCCGTCCCACGCGCAGACCATTCGTATGCGAAAAATGCAGGACGAAGGGACTTTGAACACAATGGCTATCCGAGAGATTATGTCTGAGGAAAAGCCGAATCAAAAGGAGCGCATTATACTCCGAGGCGAAAAAGTCCGCAAGCTCATTCCCAAAGCTGTTCCGATAGAGCAGACGGAGGACTATATCTACAAGGCTATTGAGCATTACAACAAGTTCCTTAGCAAAAAGCGGTCAGAGCGTGACAGCAGATAGGCGGAGTATTTTTTTTGAAAATCCCCTTTCCCACACCCTAACCCCTTAGACTGACCGTTACTCTCCGAAAAGAAAGATATATCTATTAAATTAAATCTATCTATTTAATCAAACTCTTTCTTTTAGACGAGGACGACGATACAAACACACAATTTCAATTACACGGGCGGTCAATCCGCCCGATTTTTTATGGAGGATATTACGATGAAGAAAGTAATCCACAAGAGCTTTTTCAAAAGAGGAACGGCTATTCTGCTGGCTCTGGTGTGCCTGATTTCAGCAATTTGCCTTGTTCCGATCAACGCGGCTTCAAGAGAAGTCACCATCACCTTTGACTATGCCTACGACACAGGCGGCAATATCATCGGCTTTGTGCAGTACACGGAACATGATGGCTATGTTGTCGGCACGGCTGGCGAAGAACTGTGTACCATTCAGGCAGACGGCGACGATGCCTACTGTATCGAGCCCGGTCATTCGCTTTACTCAGGCAATACGCTGACAACCGATGCTTCTGCGGCTTGGAACGCACTCAGCAAGGCTCAAAAGAAGGCAGTCAACCTCGCCCTTCTTTTCGGAAAGTCCGGCAACGGCGCGAATTTGGGAGGAACAGAAGGTCAGAAATGGATTGCAACTCAGCTTGTTGTATGGGAATTCTGCACAGGCTGCCGCGACGCTTCAACCTTTAAGCTGAAGAACTCCAAATTTATCGACGGTATCACGGCGGGCGACAACAACCCCGGCGTTAAGTCCAACTACAACAAGATTATCGCTAAACTCAACGACTACAATGTGATTCCGAGCTTTGCCTATGAAACTCAGGCAAATGCAAAGAGCAACGTCAAGGAGCTGAAGTACAGCGATGGCAAGTATACCCTCACTCTGACAGACAGCAACGGTATGTTATCCGACTACGCTTTCAAAAAGACCGGTGATGTATCTGTTTCGATTTCAGGCAACAAGATCACGCTGACTTCCTCAAAGGCGATTGACAGCCCTGTTGTTTTCAGTGCAGAGAAGAAAATGCCGAAGGTTACAGGTACGCTTATTGCCTGCGGCGCGTCCTCTAAGCAGGATGTTGTCACGGGCGTACAGTCCGATACGGAAACCAAGAGCGCGTATTTCGCCGTCAAAACATCTTCGGGCAGCTTGAAGCTCATTAAAACTTCCGATGACGGCAAGGTCAGCGGTATCAGCTTCAACATCACGGGACCGAACAATTACAGCAAAACAGCCAAAACCAACGCGGACGGTGAATTTCAGCTCAATGACCTCGTTCCGGGAACGTACACGGTAACAGAGGTCACCGAGGATAGATATGAAACGCAGAAAGCACAGAAAGTAACCGTAGAAAGCGGCAAGGTTGCCAGCGTAAAATTCAGCAATGTTTTGAAGCGCGGCAATTTACAGGTTGTGAAGTCCTCTGAGGACAATTTCAACGAAGGTGTAAAATTCCATCTTTACGGCACTTCTCTTTCGGGGGCAAAAGTAGATGAATATGCTGTTACTGATAATACTGGTACTGCTAATTTCAAAAATATCTTGGTGAGCGGCGATACACCCTATACGCTCGAAGAAGTTGACACAGCTATCCGATACGTTGTCCCGAAGTCACAGACCGCACCCGTCGTTTGGGATAAGGATACTAAACGTGAATTTACCAATACCCTCAAAAAGTTTATCGTTGAGGTCGCAAAGGTCGATTCCGAAACCAAGAAGCCGCAGGGCGACGCTTCCCTTGCAGGAGCAAAGTATGGCATCTATGACGGCGACAAGCTGATTGATACCTACACCACCGATAAGGACGGCAAATTCACCACGAAGGAATATGTCTGCGGCGATAATTGGACTATCAGAGAGATTGAGCCTTCCGAGGGCTATCTGCTTGATGAAACTGTCTATCCTGTCGGCGCAGAAGCGAAGAAGTACACCATTGAGCATAACAAATGCGTTCTCAGCGTTAATGAGGACGTTATCAAGGGCGATATTGAAATCGTCAAGCACACCGATCAGGGACAGACCAAGATTGAAACACCCGAAGAAGGAGCCACGTTTCAGCTCTTTCTCAAAAGCGCAGGGAGTTTTGACAACGCACACGAAAGCGTCCGTGATACCCTTGTCTGTGACGAAAAGGGATACGCCAAATCAAAAAAACTGCCTTACGGCACCTACACTGTCCACCAGACCTACGGCTGGGAAGGCAGACACTATGTTGACGACTTCGATGTATTCGTCTGCGACAACTCTAAGCCGTACAGCTTCATCATT
>JBGUPW010000320.1:0-22676 GCA_045130495.1 Ruminococcus sp.
ATGTATTTCCTGACGTTTGTTATTCAGCGCAGGATACTTTTTAAAAAAGAGGAGAGAGCAAAATGCAATTAGCTCCCGGAAGACCCGGAACGGCAGAAAACCGTCTTGACCGTGAAATGAGAGTCTACGATTTTCTTGACCGTCTTAACATCGAATACACCCGAGCAGACCATGAAGCGGCGCAGACAATGGAGGATTGTGTTGCGATCGACGAGGCTCTCGGCGTAAAAATGTGCAAGAATCTTTTTTTGTGCAACCGCCAAAAAACTAAATTTTACCTGCTGCTTATGCCCGCAGACAAGCCGTTTAAAACAAAGGAGCTGAGCGCTCAGATAAACGCCGCCAGACTGTCCTTTGCGTCGGGCGACAAAATGCTTGAGTACCTCGACATTGAGCCGGGGGCTGTAAGCGTGTTGGGGCTTATCAATGACAGCGAGAACGCCGTAACCCTCCTTGTTGACAGGGATTTGTTCAAGGACGAGTATATAGGCTGTCACCCGTGCGTAAACACCTCAAGCCTGAAATTAAAAGTCAGTGATTTGTTTGAGACCTTACTGCCCGCGACCGACCACAGCTTCACGGAAGTGACTCTTGTAGGGGAAGCGTAGATTTCAATAGACAGTTGACAATTGACAACGGACAATTACGGGCATTCGCGCACGGATTTATAATGCTGTGGGATAGAGAGTATTCCATGTGCCTGTTGGAATTATATGTTGATTGTCTTGGGCGATGAATAAAACGTTTAATACTATCTTCAAATAGAACCCATTAGCATCTGTTTTAATGCGTTTTAATTGAAAATAATATAAATTTGCAGTCGTAGGGGCTGCATCATGCGCCTGCATTTTATAAAAATTAGAAATACAAAAAAATTGGGGCTGCCGTTTGGCAGCCCTGTTTGTTTAGCTAATAATTTTAAATTAACCCCAAAGATGTCCTATATTGGAATCCTCGGCGAAGTTGTCGATGCCGTATAGAACGAGCACTTGCTCGGGATCCTCTTCCTGTATCATTTGGGTAACATCTCTGTTGAAGTAACGCAAATCGACCAGAATAACCTTTTTATAGTTCTCTGCGAGGAAAGGCGCGAAGCAATGGCTGAAGCTGTCCTTTATGACAATAATGGTTCCGCCGCTCGCGTTTTCGTTCGTTATAACGGTTTCGGCGTGGTTGCCGTCGAGGAAAATCGGATATTTATCGTCCTCGTTTTCATGCTCATAGAAGAACATTGAATTTTGTTCCTTGTACGGCGGCTTCATGTCGCTCACCAAAACGCTGATCGCGCTCTCATTGTTGGCATGGTTGTTCCAAACCTCTACCGTGTCGGGCTCTGTGAACCAGAATCCGCTCTTGGAGTAGGTGGTGCCGTAAAAATCACCGAACTTTTCTATTTGGAAGCTGCTGCGCGGAGTCGCGTTTAGTCCGAGCGTATTGCAGTATTGACAATAAGCGTTGTAGGCGCCCTCTGTCGTCCAGTGGTGGTCGGTTCTGTAGTACAGCTGAGTGCCGTTCTGTGCCGCGTTTTTAAATTCTTCGCGCAGGTCAACAAATTGGATATTGCCGAGCTTGAGCGACTGAGCTATATTTTCAAAGTACAGATCGTCGTTGTAGATGTCGTGTATCATCGGAAGCTTGTCTTCCATTATATAGCCCGTAGAGGGGACGAACAGAGCTGACATCGGCACGCTGCCTATGTCTGTCTTGAAATCCAAAAGCATTTCAAGGTTGGTGTTGATTCGGTTATCGGTCGGAACGGGCTTGTTGATCAAATATCCGTCGGCGCATTTGTATACTCCGCTTGCGCCGTTGTTGCCCTCAATAAGATTTGTGTAAGCGTTTACGCCGACCCACATATTTCTCGCGGGGAAGTGGTCGGCAAAATATGTTTCAAAATTCTCTCCGAACTCTCCGCTGAAAACGCTTTCCGCGTCGGTTTCGGGAAACTCGGAGAGAATGCGCTTTTCGGAGGGGCTGTAGCTCTCCTTGGGGGCTACGATAAACCAAATCGCGATCAGCAGAATAAATCCCGCGAACAGAAATGCAGGAGCGTAGCCGGCTTTCGTCGGCGGTACGGGAGCGGTGGGCGTTGCGGGGCAGGAGGTATGCGGGCGTTTTGCAAAGGTTTGTATGTCTATTTCGGTTTCCTCTTCTTCGTCGGGCGGTGATACCGCGCTGTTGTCGGTCTTTTTCGGCTCAGGCTCGTCGGAGTCGGACTCGCGCAGACGTTTTGGGCGAGTAGTTGTTTCCTGTTGTTCGGATTCATCGGAGTCGGACTCGCGCAGGCGTTTCGGGCGCGGAGTCGTATCCTGCGGCTCGGGCTCGTCGGAATCGGACTCGCACAAGCGTTTCGGGCGCGGCTCTGCGGTATCGGGTTCGGATACCTGCTGCACGGAAGCGTTTGGTTCCTCCGTCTGCTGTTTAGCAGAGTGTCCCGATTTTAACGAAGCGATTTTTAAAACAAGTGTTTCGTATAGATCCACGTAACGCCCGTCCTGTTCCTTATCGGGAGCGCCATTCTGTTTATTGTTGTTGTCATTATTGTTGTTGTCAGTGTATTTATTCATAACGGTTGCACCTGCTTAAAATCTGAAATACAGGAACGGGTTGTAGCTCTGGTTAACAAGGCTTGCGGTGCTCAAAAACAGTACCGCAGCGCAGAAAGCGGTTTCGGCTATCCAAATATAGCGCTTTGCCGCTACCTTTTCATAGAGCTTTGCCGCCAGCGGAGTGCTTGCCACACCCGCTACGATCAACATCGGCAAATAGCTTAATATCGTATTGAGCGAGTGGTTTCCGACAAGTCCTCTGCTGAAATTGAACAGATTGCCGAGGAAGGTGAACAGCTCGCCCGTGTCCGTGAAGTAGAACAGTCCCCAGCCGATGAGAACAATAAACATTGTGTAGACGTGCTGCAGCGCGGGCGGGAGGTTGTCAAGAAAACGTTTGAGTACAAATTTTTCAAGAATCAGCAGACAGCCGTAATACAGACCCCAAAAGATGAAGTTATACGCCGCGCCGTGCCACAGACCCGTCAGACCCCATACGATCAAAAGGTTGAGGATCTGACGAGGAACGCCTTTTCGGTTGCCGCCCAGCGGAATATAAACATATTCCTTGAACCACGTTGACAGCGAAATATGCCAGCGCCGCCAAAAATCGGTGATTGATTTTGAAATGTAGGGATAGTTAAAGTTTTTGAGGAACTCAAAGCCGAGCATATTGCCGAGACCGCACGCCATGTCGGAATATCCCGAAAAGTCAAAGTAGATTTGAAAGGTATATCCGATTATTCCGACCCATGTGCCAAGCACGCCGTTGTCGTCGGCGGTGATTATCGCGGAGGTCAGCGCGCCCATCTGGTTTGCTATCAGAACCTTTTTGGCAAGACCGACACAGAACAGCTTTACGCCCTTTGTAAACATGGCGAGAGTTTCGCGGCGGTGGATCAGCTGCTCGGCAACGTCGCGGTAACGGACGATCGGACCGGCGATAAGCTGCGGGAACAGCGCAACGTAGGTTCCGAAGTTTATGAAGCTCTTTGACACGGGCGCGTCATTGCGGTAAACGTCGATGACGTAGCTCATTGTCTGGAAGGTGTAGAAGCTTATTCCGATCGGCAAACTGATGTGCAGGTCGGGAATATTCAAAAACGGCAGATTGTTAAGCGTTTCGGTTATCATGCCCGTGTATTTGAACACAGCGAGAATGCCGATGTCAAGCGCACAGGTCAGAATCAGAAACAGCTTTTTCTTCTTTGCGTCGTGACGGTACTTGTCAACCAGCCAGCCTCCGACATAGTTGAACGCCACGTTGAACAGCATAAGAAAAACAAGCAGCGGTTCGCCCCAGCCGTAGAACAGCAGATTGATAAAGAATAAAAACAGGTTGCGCCACTTGCGCGGTGTGATGTAATAGATCACCAGCGTCAGCGGCAAATAGGCAAAGAGAAATACCAAGCTCGAAAAAACCACTCTCTCAACTCCCCTTAATTATGATGGTCAGTCATATACCACTTTATTCTATAATAATTCCGTCAATAAGTCAAGCCTATCGTTGCCGTTGAGGGCGATACACGTCTCATACGTTTAACAAAATCTTGACCGCCATTCCCGCGTTTTGACGCGGCGTTTACGGGAGGGTGTCTTTAAACGATACTATCCAAAGCTGCCCTGCCCCGTCGTGGCAACGACCCGAGATTTGTTTCCCGTACAATTGTTGATAGAAAAATAAACGTTTAAGTCAACGCTCCCGGTCGCACACGCGGGTGCGACCCTGCGAATATATTTGAAACCGTCTACTCTGACCGTCTTATCTGCATTATAATCACATAGTAGGAGCGACCGGTGGTTGCCTATTTCAAAATCTAACGCAGGCGTGCAATGCACGCTTCACGAATATACGGTCAACAGTTATTGTTAATTGTCAACTTTCAAACGCAGCGGAGCGACGCCTTGCGGCATTGATAATTTGTTACTATTGCAAAGTTTAATCGCCAAAGCAAACCGTTTTTTGACATTTATTTACATTCTATTTTTTTTGTTGACTTTAGGCATGAATATCGCTATAATATTTAGTGTGTGCAATATGAAAACGTGCGTGAAATGTCGGGCGGCGGTGCTCGAACAGCTTTGATCAAGCGGATTTTCGGACGTTTTCTTGCAAATTGTTATCGTATAAATTCAGACATTTTACCGTTTGAAAGGGGATACGGAATTTAATGGACAAAACTTCAAAGAACAAACAGCACAAACAGAAGTCCTTCGGCAACCGCGAAATAGATTTTTCGTCTTTGCTCAAAGCCTTATGGAAAAAGCTGTGGCTGATTCTGCTTGTGGGAGTTGTTTGCGGCGGCTTGACATATGTGGGTTCAAAGGCGTTTATCACACCAACCTACCGTTCGGGCTTTACGGCGTATGTAAACAACAAAAAGGGAATGGATCTTTCTGCGCTGAGCAGCTCCGACGTAGTTGCGGCACAGGCGCTCGCCCACACCTATTCCGAAATAATCACAGGGCGCTCGGTGCTTGAGAGCGCCGCCAAAAATGCGGGAGTTAACTATTCTTACGGAAAATTGAAAAACGAAGTGTCCGTTGTGATAAGCAGCGACACCGAGATCATCGAGGTTTATGTTGAGGATCCGAATCCCGAAACGGCATACAGGCTCGCTCAGGAGATAATGAACAGCTCCGTATCCTATGCCACACAGATAGTAGAGGGCAGCTCCATGAAAATAATCGATCTGCCCGAGATTCCCGGAGGTATTTACAAGCCGAGCTACACACGGCTTACAATAATAGGCGCTGTTGCGGGTATGGCTGTAATTATTTTTATTATCTGCCTGAGACAGATATTCAACGATAAGGTACGCAGTGAAGCGGATCTCGAAAGCAGATATTCCATCCCGATCGTCGGCGTTATCCCCGATATGATCAACATAAATAAGTTAAAAGGCAAAGAAGGCTATTACGCGTATTACGGTCAGCCTGCCGATGAACCGGCAGACGGAAATAAGGAGAAAGAGGCGGATAAAAAATGAAAAAGAGAGAATTAAATTTACAGCAGTTTGACACGGAGAAAATGTTATTGAACGCCAACTCCTCCTTCTTTGTTCAGGAAGCGTTCAAAACCCTGAGAACAAACGTTATGTTCTCGTTACCCGGCACGGGCAGCAAATGCATAGGCATTACAAGCGCCAACCGCAGTGAGGGTAAAAGTACGATCTCTATCAATTTGGCGATTTCTCTTTCGCAGCTCAACAAAAAAGTGCTTTTGGTAGACTGCGACCTGCGTATGCCCACCATCGGCACTAAGCTCAATATCTCGGGAAGCGTAGGCTTGAGTAACTTCCTTGCGGGAACAGAGCAGAACAATACGCTCCGTATCTTCCACATGGGAGACCCCAACATCGACGTTGTAACCGCAGGAAGCATTCCGCCCGATTCCACCGCCTTGCTCGGCTCTCCTGCCATGAAGCACCTGATCGAAACTCTCAGGGAAAAGTATGACTACATCATTCTCGACTTTCCGCCCGTATTCATCGTATCCGACGCTGTTCTTCTTTCGGACAGCGTAGACGGATATCTTATAGTCGTAAGGGGCGACAGCACCGAATACTCAAAACTGAACGAGACGATAAGACAAATGGATTTCGCCAGCGCAAATATCATCGGATTTGCCTATAACGCCAAGAATCAAGATGGCTTGAAGGGCAAGGACAGCAAATATTACAAATATAAATACCAATAATCGCGCGGTTTTGCCGATACAGTTTAATTGAGAGGGGCTTTATCGTGGGTAAAAAAATGAGCGCGATTCAGAAGCGCGGAGCAAAAAAAGCTCTGCTTATGGCTACGTTGAAGCTGTTTCACGCGTTGTTTACTCTGGCGAGCTTTGCTTTTGTGTGGATATTTTTCCATGGTGCATATTTGGATCGCTTTGATTCAAATGCCAATTTTGTGATTTGCCTGGTTTACACCGTGGTTCTGATTCTGCTGTTCCGAACCTACAACGTTTACGATGTGGGATATGCCAGAACGACCGATAATGTAATAGGGCAGATTTTTTCCGATTTCATATCGCTCGGGATCGTATATGTAATAGGCTCGATCCTCTCGGGCGGCCTTATGAATCCCTTATACCTGCTCGGCTTGGGCGTTGTTCAATGCCTTTGGGATATGATGTGGAGCAAAACCGCAAAATCGGTTTATCACCGCATTTACAAGCAGAGAAAAACGGTCGTTGTGTACCGCAACGAGGACGATTTAAAGCGCGTAGCTGAGATCCGCTACCTCGAACACAAATTCATAATTGAAAAATACCTTGAAAATCCAGAGGACGACTTCAAAACCCTTGAACGCGAGCTTGACGGTTATCAGGCTGTTATCGTGGCGGGCGTCAATGCCTCTCTGCGCAACGGAATAGCCAAATACTGCATCGAGAAGGGTGTTGTGGGATATTTCGCGCCTCATGTGGGCGACGTCATCATGCAGGGCGCTCAGCACCTGAGCAGCTTCAGTGTTCCGATCATGCGCGTCCGCCGCGCGTCGAAATCTCCGTACTATCTTTTTGCAAAAAGAGTTTGCGATATTGCGGTGTCTTTTTTGGCTATTGTTCTGCTCAGCCCGGTATATCTTTTGACCGCTTTGGCTGTCAAGCTTTACGACCGCGGCCCCGTATTCTACAAGCAGGTTCGTCTCACAAAGGACGGACGCGAGTTTAAGATACTCAAATTCCGCTCGATGCGCACCGACGCCGAAAAGGACGGAGTTGCGCGTCTCGCTTCCGAAAACGATGACCGCATCACGCCTGTCGGAAAGTTTATCCGCGCCTGCCGTCTGGACGAGCTTCCCCAGTTCTTCAACATTTTCATCGGGGATATGTCAATTGTCGGTCCCAGACCCGAGCGCCCCGAGATCGCGGTTCAGTACGAGGAGCAAATGCCCGCTTTTTCGCTCAGATTGCAGGTCAAGGCGGGACTTACGGGCTTTGCGCAGGTTTACGGTAAGTACAACACTTCGCCGTATGACAAGCTGCAAATGGATTTGATGTACATTAATAAAATGAGCGTATCCGAGGATATAAGACTCATGTTTGCGACGCTCAGGATTTTGTTCATGCCCGACAGCACCGAGGGTATAGACGAGGGCTCGACCACGGCGCTAAAAGAAAAAGTGACCGAGGGCGCCGCCGTCAATAAATAAGTGATTTTGGAGTTGGGAAAATGATTGGAAGAATCTGGAGACGTATTCTTGTTCTGATATTTAAGCTGTTTAATCCGACCTTTAAAAAAGCGGTGATGTACGACGTTCCCAGGGTATACTTTAAAAAACGCATAAAGCTGGGAGATAGGGTACACATCAACGACTCGGTGTTCATCAACGCGGTCGGAGGAGTCACAATAGGAAAAAACTCGGTGCTTTCTCACGGAGTTACGATCATTTCCACCAAAAACGACGTTTCCAAGTGGGCTGAGCGCACTGATGACAGAGATATCCACATTGACGAGCCGATCGTTATAGGAGATAACGTCTGGCTGTGCGCCAATACAACGATATGCAGCGGCGTTACGATCGCCGATAACTGCATCGTAGCCGCCGGAGCGGTCGTTACCAAAAGCCTTGAAAAGCCCAACTGTATGTACGGGGGTATTCCCGCCAAAGAAATAAGAGGTTTGTAATATGAAAACATTAACTGTATTTACTCCCACTTATAACAGGGCGCATACCCTGGGCAAATGCTTCGAGAGCCTTAAGGAGCAGACCTGCGATGATTTTGTCTGGCAGATAATCGACGATGGCTCAACCGACGACACCGAGCAAATGGTAAAGGATTTTATCAAAGCTGCCGATTTTGAAATCAATTACGTAAAAAAAGAAAACGGCGGCAAGGTTTCCGCCATAAACAAGAGTCTTGAAATAACAAAGACTCCGCTTTGGGTTTGCCTTGACTCCGACGATTATTTCACACCCGACGCGGTGCGTATCATCATTGAAAACTACCCTAAAATCAAGGAAAAAAAAGATATCTGCGGTTTGTTCGCGCTCCGTTCAAAGCCAGATTTGACTCCGATGCAGGGAATGAGTATCCCCGAAGACGTAAAATACGCAACTCAGCACGATATCAGGGCAAAATATAACATTCCGCCCGAATACGTTCAGGTTTATAAAACCGCGATAGCTTCAAATTATAAGTATCCGATTTTCGAGGGCGAAAAATATATGCCCCTGAGCTACGTTCAGGATCAGATGGATGAAAAATATAAATTCTTCATTCTGCGCGAGCCGCTTATGGTTTGCGAATATTTTCCCGACGGCATAACTCAGAATCACCATAAGCTCGTAAAAAACAATCCCAACGGATATATAGAATTCAGAAGACAGCAGATCGTGCTGTCAAAGAGCTTAAAATCAAAGGCAGTGGCGTGCATAACCTACGACACGGGCAACATTATAGCGAATAAAAAGGGCTGGCTCAAAGATTCCCCCGCGAAAGCGCTCTGCGTTTTATGTTATCCCGCGGCAAAGCTGGATTATTACAGAAGATATAAAAACCTATAAATAATAAAAAAAGGGGATTTCCGCAGAACAGCGAAAATCCCTTTTGTTTTTTTCAGCTTTTTCTCCAAATTTCCGTTAAATGCAGCCGCTTAATCTTTTTTTAATTATATATTGACTTTTTCCCTTGAAACAGCTATAATCTATTAGATATATAAAGTGGGGAATTTGTTTTTTGTGCTTTTTATGTTGCATGATATTGTCTTGCTTGCGTGAAAAAGTGTCAAAGTTGATTAAAAAACAAATTTTAAGTAATTTCGTTCCAGTTGTTCAGCAAAAAAGTGATTGAGCGTTAAAATGCTTCACGGATATAAAAAGGGGAATATTTATGAGTGTTGAAAATAAAAAGAAAAAAGAAACAGAAGCCGTTGCGGAAAAACCTACCCCGGCTTTTTTGCGCGAGGACTATCCGTATAAGGCGGTCGGCGACGCGATCACAGATATTTCAAAGGTTAAAGACGGCGAGATTTATGAGATCAAGTGCAGCCGGTGCGAAATGAGTATTCGCTCACAGGGACAGAATATCAGGGATACATACGAAAGAATAAAAAACAAGGGCTGTATCGGCTGCGGCAATAAGAATTTGGTTATCAAAAAAGTTGATATTTAAAGTTGATATATAAATTGACACGAAAACACTGTAAAACTGCAAAATAAAAAATTGAAACAGTTTTTTCGGTTCGTTCGCAGGAGTATGGGATAAGTGGACAGAGAGAACAAAAGCGGATTTACTCCGTTTAAAAAGAAAGTATGGCTGTCTTCGCCGACAATGCACGGCGAGGAGCTTAACTACATGAAACTCGCCTACGACACTAACTGGATGTCGACCTTGGGCGAAAATTTGAATCAAATAGAACAAATGCTTTGCGATAAAATCGGCTGCAACTGCGCCGTGCCGCTCGCATCGGGAACCTCAGCGCTGCATATGGCGGTGAAGCTGGCTGACGTCCGTCAGGGCGATAGGGTGTTTTGCACGGACATGACCTTCGGCGCTACGGTTAACCCCGTGGTTTATGAGGGCGGCGAGCCTGTCTTTATCGACACCGAGCGAGACACCTGGAACATGAGCCCCGAGGCGCTTGAAAAAGCCTTTGAGCTTTATCCCGATGTAAAGGTTGTGATTCTCGCTCATCTTTACGGCACCCCCGCAAAAATCGATGAGATTCAGGCGGTTTGCGACAAATACGGCGCTGTCCTCATCGAGGACGCCGCAGAGTCGCTCGGAGCTTTATATAAAGGAAAACAGACGGGCAATTTCGGAAAGTATTCCGCCATAAGCTTTAACGGAAATAAGATCATCACGGGCTCGGCTGGCGGAATGCTGCTGACAAATGATTTCGAGGCTGCCGACAGGGTCAGAAAATGGTCGACCCAAAGCCGTGACGTGGCGCCGTGGTATCAGCACACCGAAATCGGCTACAATTACCGTATGTCCAATGTTATCGCGGGCGTTGTGCGCGGTCAGCTTCCGTATCTTGAGGAGCATATCGCCCAGAAAAAAGCGATCTACGAAAGATACCGCGATGGCTTGAAGGATCTGCCTGTTCAAATGAACCCGTTCGATAAAGAAAACAGCGTGCCCAATTACTGGCTGAGTTGTTTGCTTATTGAAAAGGAGGCAATGTGCAGACAGGCGCGCACCGAATGTGAGGCTGATTTTTGGGAGGAGCCGGGCAAAAGCTGTCCCACTGAGATACTCACAAAATTGGCAAGGCTGAACGCCGAGGGCAGACCGATTTGGAAACCCATGCATATGCAGCCTATTTATAGTGACAAGGAGTTTGTTTCGGCGGGCGAGGACGTCGGCGCGGACATTTTCGCGAGAGGCATTTGTTTGCCGAGCGACAATAAAATGACAGTTGATACGCAAAACAAAATTATTGAGATTGTCAGAAGCTGTTTTGATTGAGGGGAAAAATGGAGAAGCATAAGCCATACGGCGTATACGAGCGTTTTTTTAAGCGCCCGATAGATATCGTGTGCGCTCTGATGGCGATGATTGTCTTTTGTTGGCTGTACGCGATCGTCGCTGTTCTTGTCAGGATAAAGCTGGGAAGTCCCGTTATTTTTAAGCAGAAGCGACCCGGCAAGGATGAAAAGATTTTCTATCTTTATAAATTTCGCTCCATGACAGATGAGCGCGATGAAAACGGCGATTTACTGCCCGATGATATCCGCCTTACAAAGTTCGGAAAGCTGCTGAGGAAGCTCTCACTTGATGAGCTGCCCGAGGCGATCAATATCCTGCGAGGGGATATGAGCGTAGTGGGACCGCGTCCGCTGCTTGTGAAGTACCTTCCTTATTATAGTGAAAGGCAGCGCCACCGCCATGATGTAAGACCGGGTCTTTCCGGTTACGCTCAGGTGAACGGCAGAAATACCCTTTCGTGGGATGAAAAGTTTGAATTGGATATAGAGTATGTTAACAAAATCACCTTTTGGGGTGATGTGAAGATAGTATTTCAGTCGGTAATAAAATCCTTTGTTAAGCAGGAGGGCATTTCGTCCGAAACCTGCGCGACAATGGAGGATTTTACGGAATACGCTAAAAGCAAAGCTTGACAGGAACAGGAGATGGATCGGTGAAAAGTAACAAGCCCTTGGTTAGTATAATAGTGCCGATTTATCGCATTGACAGGTATATCGGTATCTGCATCGAAAGCTTGATCCATCAGACCTACTCGAACCTTGAGATCCTTTTGGTCAACGACGGAAGCGACGATCGAAGCCCTGAGATCTGCGACCTGTACGCAAGAAAGGATACGCGTATACGCGTTATCCACAAGAGTAACGGCGGACTTGTTTCAGCCAGAAAAGCGGGTCTTGAAAAGGCGTCGGGAGAATATATCGGCTGCGTAGACGGCGACGACTGGCTTGACGAGGATTTTGTTGAGCGTATGCTTGCCGACGCTTTGGATAACGACGCGGATATTGTCTGTGCGGGCTTTACGCGCGACCTTTTTGAGAAAAGCGTCGCCATGTTCAACAACTATTCCACGGGTGTTTACAGAGGCGCTGAGTTGGAGGAGCTCAAAAAAAAGATGCTGTCCGACGGACCGTTTTACCGCTTGGGAATAACCACTTATGTGTGGAACAAGCTTTTCAGGCGCGAGATCGTAACGGAGCCGCAAATGCGCGTTAACGAGGATATTTCCATCGGCGAGGACGCTGCGGTCACATATCCCGCAATCATGGAAAGCGCCTGTGTGTGCGTCAATGACTGTGTTTCATATCATTACCGCCAAAGAGAAGATTCCATGTTAAAAAGAAGCGCCAGCTTTAACGTTGAGGCGGAAAAGCTTAGAGCGCTTTATGAATATTTGATTTCATTTGCCGAAAGGTATGATGAAAAATATTGTTTGAAAAAACAAGTCACCGACTACGTACTCGGCATTTGTCTGATGCGCTCGGGCGGAAGACTGCCCGGGAAAGACAGTTACTCAACCTTTGATGCGGCGTATTACGGCAAAAACGTTGTCATATACAGCGCCGGAACCTTCGGTCAGCAGCTTGTCAACAGGTTCAATGAAAGCAGGCACTGCAAGATCGTCAAATGGATAGACGACGATTTCTGGGAATACAGGCGCTGCTGTCTTGATGTCGATTCTGTGGAGAGCATAACCGAAGCCGATTTTGACTACGTGCTTATAGCCACTGTTGACCCCGCTGTTGCGCAGACAGTGGAGCGCCGTTTGACCGGGTTGGGCGTTGACCACAGCAAGCTGCTCACGGTCAAATGTCCCGAGGATATCAGAGAAACGCTGATAAAACAATATCTGTATTAAGGTAACAAGATGAATGATTTTGCATTGAAGGTGTTGACTGCCCCCATCGGAAAAACACATTTGTTTTCCGTCGGGCAGGCGGGCTTTATAATAAAAAGCGCGGGCGGACAGCTGCTTGCGATAGATTTATATCTCTCGGACTGCGTTGAGAGAGTAGAGGGGCACGCAGGCTTCAAGCGACTGCTCCCGAGGCTGCTTTCGCCGTATGATCTGGATTTCGACGTTTTGATCGCGACGCATTTTCACTGCGACCACTTTGACATCGACGCGATCCCGTCGCTTATGGCAAACGGTCATACAAGATTGTATGCGGCGGAGGATTGCAGAGAATCGGTTGCACAGCTTGAGATGCAGGACAACAATATCACCTATGTCAAGCCGGATATGACTTGCGAATGCGGTGATTTTACCATAGATTTTGTGAACTGTGACCACGGCACAGGCGCTCCGCAGGCCGTCGGAGTAATGGTTCACGTCGATGATATGACGTTTTTTGAAACAGGCGACACCTGTTTGCGTCTTGATTGGGTAGATTATTTTAAAGCTCACGGCACGCCCGATGTTTTGATAGCTCCCATCAACGGCGCGTTCGGAAATATGAACGAACAGGACTGCGCCGAGCTCGCCGACGCTTTGGAGGCGAAGCTGACGATCCCGTGTCACTACGGTATGTTTGCTTCTCACGGAGGCAGCGCGGGAAAATTTTATGAGATTATGACAAAGCGTTATCCCGAATGCGATTTTTGCATTATGACGCAGGGAGAAAAAATCACGCTGTAAGAGGAATGAGTATGGATAGAGAATTTGAGGGTAAAAAGCTGCTGATTTTAGGCGGCAACCCCGAAACAACACCCTTGGTGCAAATAGCAAACGGCATGGGAATAAAAACCATTGTCACCAGCGGCAGATCGACCGACCACGCAAAAAAAGCGGCGTGGAAAGCATATGATGTTGACGGCATGGATGTTGACGGGCTGATCGAGCTCGCAAAAAACGAAAAGGTTGACGGCGTATTGGTCGGCGTCGCTGATATTTTGGTGCCGTCTTACTGCAAGGTTTGCGGTGCGCTCGGGCTTCCGTGCTATGCTACGGAAAAAATCGTCGAGGTGTTTTCCTTTAAGGATAAATTTAAGGAAACCTGCGAAAAGTACGGAGTTCACGGGATTCCCGAATACAAGCTTGATGCCGATTGCAAACGCGAGGATCTGGACAAGATCGTATATCCCGTAATGGTAAAGCCCGTCGATAACGGCGGAGGCGTCGGTATGACGGTCGCATATAATGAGGAAGAGTTGCTTGAAGGCGTGAAAAAGGCGCTTGACGCGTCCTACAAAAAAAGATTCATCGTCGAGAGATATATGCAGTGCGACGATATGGGAATGTATTATACCTTCAAGGATGGTTACTGCAGCGCTTCATGTATATACGACCGCTACACAACGGATGAACAGAAAGGAAAAAGCCGTGTTTGTCTCGGCGGCATTTATCCGTCAAAGCATATTGAAGAATACTTCCTGAAGATGCATAACAACGCATTACGTATGTTTAAGGAAATAGGTATTCAAAACGGCGTTTTGATGTTATCCGGTTTTTATGAAAACGGAGAGTTTTACGTATATGATACAGGTTTTCGACTTCAGGGAGAGGCTCCGCATTTGCTGATGAAAGCCATTCACGGCTTTGATCAGCGTGAAATGTTGATTCGTTTCGCTTTAACCGGAAGTGAGGGCGATGTAGATCTCATTGAGGACGATGATACCAGACTACGCGGAAAATGGGCTTCTACGCTGTGGTTTCTTCTTAAAGAGGGCAAAATTGCAAGTATTGAAGGATTTGAGAATATTGAGAGCGATCAACGTGTTGTCGCAAATATTCAGAGATTGTATGAAGGCGATACAGTTCTGCGTGAGTGGGTTGGCAATGAAAAACAAGTGCTGACCAGACTGTATCTGGTGTGTAACAGTAAAGAGGAGCTGGCAGCTTGTCTGAATGAGTATCAGAGCAAAGTTAAGGTTACCGATGTTTCCGGAAACAGTATGCTGCTGAAAGGCTTTGATGTAAATAAGGTTCTCGCATGAGTAATCAGTCAGACAATAATAGGAGATAGATTTTGGGAAAATCAATAACAGTCACATCGAATACCGATTTTAGATTTATTGATATTTTTAAGTTTTTTTGTTCTTTTTTGATAATAGGTATTCACACCAATCCTTTTGGCGGAAATAATCTTCTGGATAATGCCTTTGGTATGCTGACGCGTATAGCAGTTCCTTTTTTCTTTGTTTCATCTGCTTTCTTTTTGTTTAAAAAGGAGTTTACGTGGAGTAGGATTGCACGGTACTGCAAGCGACTGTTACTGCTTTATGCGGTGTACAGTGTAATTTACGTGATTTATGAATTGTTTACTCAACAGTTTGTATGGAATGATTTTTTAATAAAGTTCTTCTTTTCGGGATATCAGCACCTCTGGTTTTTGCATCAGAGCGTAATAGCAGTTCTTGTTATTTCGCTGTTTATCCGTCTGTTCAAAAATCCCCGTCTGTTGTATATTCTTTCGGCAGTGTTTTATGTAATCGGTGTTTTTGTTTTTACATTATCTCCGATATCCACGAAGATCCCGTTGGTTCAGAGCTACCATTCAAGCTTTCTTTATGGCATCATTTTTGAACGGAGCTGGATCTTTTACGCGGTTCCGTATATGGCAATAGGCTACTATTTCTCTCAAAATGGCTTTTTAGGGAAAAAAATCTCCGTTGTCGGGATCGCAGTTTCTTTTGTTCTGCTGACTGTGGAAAGCATTATCGGAGTATATTTTGTTCATGTGACTTCGACCGTGCTGTGGTTAAGCGTGCTTCCGCTCTCATTTTTCATTTTTTCCTTGGTTGCTCAAATCAACATCAAGGGAGATTATAACTTTGTATTTTTGCGGAAAAGCTCCACATTGATCTATTGCATCCACCTTCTTATTGTGTTTATACTGGAAAGCTTCGGAATAAACCATATGATATTATTTATCCTTACGTCGTTTCTGTCGTTTTTATACAGTGTTATTGTGATCAAGCTGTCATCACTGCGGTATTTGAGTTTTTTGAAAGTTCTTTATTAGGGTTGAGTATATGCGGTCATTGAGGTTAAAGGAAAAGGTTATTGTTATTGCCGGAGGCACCAAGGGTGTCGGCAAGGCTGCTGCCATGGCTTTCGCTGCGGAGGGAGCCCGTGTTGTTATCGGCGGTAGAGATAAAGCTGCGGCCGAAAATGTTTTGAACGCCGTTAGGGAGAGCGGCTCCGAAGGTATTTTTGTCGAAACGGATCTGGGCAGCGTTGATGACTGCAAAAGGCTTTTTGAAGCTGCGGTCAATAAATTTGAAAGGGCTGACGGCTTCTTTCACTATGCCGGCATAACCCCCGTTAGCCCGTTGGACAGCTGCGACGAAAACACATTTGACAGCGTTATGAGTATAAACTTCAAGTCGTGCTTTTTTTGCTGCGGCGAGGCTGTAAAATATATGAGAAAAAACGGCGGCGGAAGCATTGTGCTCACAGGCTCCGCGCACGCGTGGGGCGGTCAGAAGGACAGAGCGGCATATGCTTGTTCAAAAGGTGCTGTAATGACCTTGATGGAGCATATCGCGCACAATTACGCGTCCGAGCAGATCCGCTGTAATTATCTTACGCTCGGTTGGACTCCGACAGAGGGCGAGGTCAAGCTCAGAGACTCACTCGGAGAATCCGAGGAACAGCTCCGGCAAAGAGCGTCGGAGATACTTCCGATGGGCAGAATGTGCGAGGTAAGCGATTATACAGAGGCGCTTATCTATTTGATGTCTGACAGCAGCTCCATGATGACCGGCAGCGTTTTCAGGATCACCGCGGGAGAATACATATGAAGTATTTTGTTGTCGGAAATGAACCCGGCGGAATGTACCGTTTCCGCATTGATTTGATCAGAGAGCTTCTTAAAGATAACGAGGTAACGGTTTTGGTTCCCGACGGAGAGTTTGTTGAGGAAATGAAGCAGGAGGGCTGCGGCTTTTACGACACTCCCGTGGACAGAAGAGGTATAAATCCTTTGAAGGATTTGAAGCTGTTGTCTTTATACCGCAAAATCTTAAAAAAAGAAAAACCAGATTATGTTATAACATATACGATAAAGCCGAATATTTACTGCAATTTGGTTTGCAAAAAGATGAAGATCCCATACGCGGCAAATATCACGGGACTCGGCATGACGTTTCAAACAGATAACGCCGTAAAAAAGCTTGTTACATTTTTGTATAAGACAGCTCTTAAAAATGCCGAGATCGTTTTCTTTGAAAACTCCGAAAACAGAGATATCATCGTTTCGGAGAAAATCGTTCCCGTCGAAAAAACCCATGTTTTAAACGGCGCGGGAGTCAATATCCAACATTACTCATATAGGGACTATCCTGCAACTCCCGGCACAAAATTCCTTTTTATCGGGAGGATCATGGCGGAAAAGGGTTTTGACGAGCTGATCGCTGCAATGAAAAGGCTGGTTTCCGAGGGCTTTGACGTCTCTCTTGGTGTTGTCGGCTTTTGCGAGGAAGCCTACGAGGTCAAGCTAAAGGAGTGCCAAAAAGAGGGCTGGATGATTTTTCACGGCAGACAGCAGGATGTCAGACCGTTCATTGAACAGTCGCATTGCTTTGTGCTCCCTTCATGGCACGAGGGAATGGCGAATACGAACTTGGAGTGCTCCGCGATGGGCAGACCCGTGATCACCTCCGACATTCACGGCTGTATGGAGGCTGTTGAGGACTGTGTGACCGGATTCCTCTGCAAAAAACAGAACGCGGATGATCTGTATGAGAAAATGAAGCAATTTATATCTCTGTCGTTCGAGGAACGCAAAGCCATGGGAGCGGCGGCAAGAAAACGCATGGAGATGTTATTTGATAAAAAGAAAGTAGTTGCGGAAACAATCGAAAGATTGTGAGACAAGGAGGCAGAAAGCATGACGGAAAACCCATTGATAAGCATTATAGTTCCCGTTTACAATGTTGAACAATATCTTCCGCAGTGTCTGGACAGCCTTGTAAACCAAACCTATAAAAATATAGAGATTATTTGCGTTAATGATGAAACACCCGATAATTCAGCCGTTATCCTTGAGAAATACGCTGAAAGGGATAACAGAATAAAAATCTACGAACAGAAGAATATGGGGCTTTCGGGCGCGAGAAATACGGGAATGCGTCATGCCTCCGGTGAATATGTGATGTGCGTAGACAGCGACGACTGGATCGATCCCGAAACCTGTGAGCAGGCTATCAGTGCAGCGTTGAAGCATGACGCGGATTTAGTGATGTGGTCATATGTAAGAGAGTTTGACGACAGATCCGCGGAAAAGCTGATGTTCTGGGATGAAGAAACGGTTTTTGACGAAGCTCAGGTGAGCAGCAAAATAAATCGTCGTCTGTGCGGATTATCGGGAGAAGAATTAGCCCATCCTGACTACGCAAACGCTATTGAAACCGCATGGGGCAAGTTATACAGATTTTCAATTATTCAGGAACACCATATCGAATACGTCAGCGAACGGATAATAGGTACGGAGGACGCGCTTTTTAATCTGTACGCTACGAAATATGTGAAAAAGGCTGTGTATTTGAAAAGGCCGTATAACCATTACAGAAGAACAAACGTCACTTCACTGACGTCAAATTATAAACCGAAGCTTTACTCCCAATGGCAAAAGCTGTTCGATTACATGGAGCAGTACATTGCCGATAACGATTTGGATGAAAGCTTTCAGCTGGCTCTCAAAAACAGGATCGCGCTGAGTATTTTGGGCTTGGGTCTGAATATTACAGGCTCGGACTTTTCTCTGAAAAAAAAGAGAGCCTTGCTAAAGGAAATTATAAGCTCGCAGCGTTACCGTGAGGCTTATAAAACCTTGGAATTCAAATACTTTCCCATACATTGGAAATTGTTTTATTTTTGTGCAAAGCATCGTCTGGTTTTGGGATTGTATCTCCTTTTATTCGCAATCAAACGGATTATTTCATGATTTAGGGTAGATATTTCGCATGATTATTCATTTTTCTATTTTATTGGTGATTTTGCTTGTGAGTGCTGCTTATGAGCATAGCTTTAGGGCAAATAAGATAAGAGTTATCGCCGACGGGGGAACTGCGTCTGATTACTTGGGTTCTATTATTCCCTGGCTGATCATATTCGGCTATATTGCATTTTTGGCAGGTATGAGATCGAGCATGAATGATACAGAGGGTTATAAAGAATCTTTTAAGAGTCTTGAACCATCTTGGGACAATGTATGGAACGCGATAGAAAGCGATATAAAAGATAAAGGATTCCCAATTGCCTCTAACCTGTTTAAGATGTATATATCGCAGGATTTTCATGCATGGTTTTTTGCGTTTGCCATTGTTGAGTCTTTGTTGCTGTCCTTTGTTTTGAGAAGAGAATCAGTAAGCATGATCGACGCTTGTTTCTTCTTTTTCGCCAGTACTACATATTATAATTATTTTTCCATGATGAGACAATGGCTTGCCGTAGTCATTGTATTTTGGGCAGCAAAGTTTATAAAGAAACGAAAGTTTATCCCGTATCTGCTATTTTGCTTACTTGCCGCACAATTTCATACATCAGCTTATTTTATGATTCCTGTTTATTTCATTGTATCCGGAAAAGCCTGGAGCAAAAAACAATTGGGAATTGTCGGTCTTTTTGCTATAGCGTTTGTGTTTTTGAGACCTATTCTGGGTTTCTTAGAATCTGCGACGGGCGATACAACATATGGTTATGTTGTTGAAACGATGTCGACCGGATCAGGTTCGTCGTGGCTCAGAATTCCGGTTGCCTTAGTTCCGGTTGTACTTTCATATATATACCGAGACAAGATAAAAAATGATGTGATGGCGAACATTTGTACAAACATGGCTCTTGTTCAGCTATTGGTTTTGATTGTTGCCTCTGTTACAAGCGGTATCTTTATAGGCAGAATGTCAGTATATTTCGGTATTTTCAATACCATACTTTTCCCGTATTTGCTTAATGTTGCAATAGATGATAAAAATCGCAGTTGGATCAAAGCTCTGTACTATATCGGTTACTTTGCATTTTATATATTCCAGATGAATTATTCCGATTCATTCTTCTACGGAAGCGATATTCTCGGTTATTTTAATTAAAAACTATTGAGTGAGATAATTATGAAAAAAATAGCGATTCTTATGCACGGCTTGGGTGCTGACGGTATTGATACCTTATTTGCAAATCTATCGGCTTACTGGGATCTATCCATCTATGATGTTACCTACTTTTTGGCAGTTGATCCCGGTCCTAAACAGTTTTGGGAGGATAAGGTACTTAAAAACGGAGTCAATGTTGTTCATATTACAGATTTAGACGGCAAAAAGCTTTTGCACTGGTCAAAAAATCTGGCAAATGCGCTTAGAGAATACGGTCCGTTTGATGCAATTCACGTTAATATGGATATGCTTAATGGAATAAATTTACGAGTTGCAAAAAAAGTCGGAATAAAAAACCGAATTTGCCATGCACACGTTTCCAAAAACTCTACTCCCAATAATTTTTTGAAGTCTGCTTTTAAGAAATGTTATCTTACGGTTATGAAAAGCTGGATCAAGAGATTTTCCACATATCGTATTTCTTGTTCCGATTCTGCCGGAGACTACTTTTTTGGACCGGGTAACTATACGACAATATATAACGGCATAGATGTTGCCAGGTTTAAAAAAGGTGTGAGAAAAAATACGGATAACCCGGTGTTTTGTACAGTAGGAAGAATTGATGAACCCAAAAATCCTTTCTTTATAGCAGATATTGTGAATCAACTATACATTCTGAGCCCGAAAATCGAGTTTTTATGGATCGGTTCCGGAGGGATGGATAAAGAAGTACATGAATATGTTAAGTCTATTCCCGCAAATAAAGTGATAAAATTTCTGGGCGTGAGAGATGATGTTGAAAATGTTTTAAGCGAATGCTCATACTTTTTGTTTCCGTCAAAATACGAGGGATTCGGATTGGTTGCGGTTGAGGCGCAGGCTGCGGGATTGGACTGTTTTGTGTCTGATGCCGTTCCAAAGGATATTGATTGCGGAAAATGCAAGTTTATCTCTCTGGAAAAAACACCGGCAACATGGGCGGAAGAAATCATGGCGCATATTCGCTCAAAGCAGGAAATGAAATTGGATGATGATAAGCTGAATCGTTTTGATATCAGATACATGGCCGATAAACTTCAGGATTTGTATTCAAAATAATAAAGGGGTATTTTGGTGAGCAAACCAATCAGGATATTGAATTTATTTACCATAATGGATCGCGGCGGAGCGGAAACAATGGTTATGAATTATTATCGTCATATAGACCGATCAAAAGTGCAGTTCGATTTTATGGTTCACCGCGAACAGCGCGGTGCATATGATGATGAAATAGAAGCCTTAGGCGGAAGAATCTATCGTGCGCCTTCCGTAAGACCATGGACTGCACATTCATATAAACAACAGGCAGGGATGTTTTATCATAATCATCCGGAATACCGGATAATCCATTCGCACATGTCGGAGCTGGGGTATTATGATTTTGTTGAGGCAAAAAAAGCAGGAGTTCCGGTTAGAATCGCCCATGCCCACAACAGACCGCACGGCATAGATTTAAAAACTCCGATGCGGTGGTATTATAAAACCAAAATGCTTCCTTATATTACGCATATGTTTATGTGCGGAGAGGAGTCGGGGGAGTGGTTGTTTGGCAGGAAGAATAAAGACCGCTTTATCATGCTCAACAATGCGATTGATTCCGAAAAATACAAGTTTGATGAAGAAAAACGAAAATATGTCCGAAACAGCTTGGGCATTTCCGAACAAACGGTGATCGGTCATGTCGGACGTTTTGATGTTCAAAAAAACCACAGGTTTATTATTGAAGTCTTTTGCGAGGTGTTAAAACAGTGTCGTGATGCAGTGCTGATATTAACAGGAAATGATACGGGCGATGTAAGCGACAGCATTCATGCTTTGGTGGAAAAATCGGGAATATCCGATAATGTCAGATTTCTCGGAGTCAGAGATGACGTGCCGGATTTAATGCAGGCGATGGATGTGTTTTTGTTCCCTTCCTTATTTGAAGGTCTTTCGTTGGCGAGCGTTGAGGCGCAGGCTGCTGGGTTGCCCATACTTATTTCAGATAAGGTTCCGATTGAATGCAAAAAAACTTCGCTTGTTTATACAATGCCTCTGAGCAGTCCGGCAAATCTATGGGCTGATGAAGTGATAAGGTTATCAAAAATGCCTCGGCAGAACACATATAGAGAGATCGTTGAATCCGGCTTCGATATAAAAGAGAATGCCAAGTGGCTGCAAGATTTTTATCTTTCGTTTGATAAAGGGGAATAATATGCCAACGTTAACCGTTTTTACTCCGGCTTACAACAGAGCGCATACGATCACACGAACCTATGAATCTATGCTCAGGCAGGATTGCAAGGATTTTATTTGGATGGTGGTGGATGACGGCTCTACCGATAATACGGCTGAACTGATCCGTCAGTGGCAAAAAAACGATAATGGTTTTGAAATTATTTATATTTATAAAGAAAATGGCGGAATGCACACGGCTCATAACACTGCTTATGAAAACATCACCACGGAATTAAACACTTGTATCGATTCCGATGATATGCTTGCCGAGGGCGCCGTCAGACACATTGTTGATCTTTGGAATAAGAAGAAAAATGAAAAATACGCCGGACTTATCGGATTAGACGCCGACATGAATACAGGTAAGATCATTGGCACAGGATTTCCGAAGGGAATGGATGAAA
>JBGUPW010000321.1:0-2696 GCA_045130495.1 Ruminococcus sp.
TGCAATAGGAACGCACCTCGGACTCATATTTTTCAAACGTGCTTGTATTCATTTTCAATATACCTCGCTTTACAATAATGATTCTTCTCGACTGCTCCCGGCAGAGCTCAGCGGAGCGTACCGATGTACCCCGCAAGCTCGCCGCGCATGATTTCTTCTATCTGCGCCGGCTCATCGGGGAGCATAACCAAGATCTGCCTTCCCGCGCGAATCAAAAAGCCGTCGTTTCCCTGCGGATTTTTCAGCCTGCGGCAGAGCTCGGGGCTGCTGCCCGCCGCAGCCTGCGAAACTATGTCGCGTATGCCGCGGCTGTCGTCAAAAGCCAATCCGCCCACCGTGAACACGGCGTCGGAGGTCTTGAATTCGCGCATCAGCACCTTGCCGAGATCTTCCCGACCGGTGGCGAAAACCACCGAGCCGAGATTCAGCCCCAGTTCGGAAAAGCTTTTTTTCAAAACCTTTTCACAGTATGAGGTTTTTCGCGCCGAGTAGTAAACAATGCTGCACTCCATGCCCTTGCCCCCTACTGCGCATTGGTGTATTCGGGCTTGAGTATCGGCTCAAATATGGGAGCAATGGTCATGTCGGTAGTAACCTTGGAGAAGTCGAGCCCCCAACCCTTGAATTTATAATCGTAATACTGGTCGCTTGGCTTGACGGGATCTGCCGGAGCCTTTGCCGCCTTGCCGTACTCGATCGTCTGGTTCTCAATGAACGAGCCGTCGTAATTGATAAACGTCACGCTGCACAGCACGATCGGCTCTGTTACAGGCTCGTCGCTGTTAGTCGTGCTTTTGCTCTTTTTGGTTTCGGAGGTGGAGCCCGCCGTTGACGGAACGGATACCTTCTGATCCTTGAAGTCGTAGTTGCCGTCGTACCAGTCTATCTGCTTTTTCTCATACGCGGTGCAGAAATCGGTAACCGTGGGACGGGTGCCGCCGCGTGAGGAGTAGTAGATCTCAGGCCATACGGCATCATCGTTGATGCTCGCCTTGCCGGTGTCAACCTTTGAGTCCTCGCCGATACGCACTCTGCGCGCAACAACAACGGTGCGGAAGTTCGTATACTCATAAGAGCAGGTTGAAAGCGTCAGCAGCTCGTCGTCCTCGTTGACGTCTACGGGACAGTTGATAAGCGAGCGGATCCGCACGTTGTAAACGTAGTTCATAAAATCCTTTTCGTTCTGGAAGTCGCCGACCATGTAGTTGAAGAACTCGCCGTGAGCGGAAAGGGTGTTTGTTTTATATACGGAAATTATCTTGTACAATCCGTCGCCCTGCGGCGTGTCGAACACGACCGTCGGGTGTTCCTTATAGAAATCGAGGTTGCCCTCGGTGCCGCCGTATTCCATTAAATCGCCGAACATCGAGCCGTCGTTCATGTGGTGACCGTGCAGCACAATATTTTTGCTTTCCATTCCGTTTGTGCAGCGGTAATCGAGGAAGATGCAGCCGTAGGAGTCATACTCGCTCTTGTAGTTGTGATTGAGATAATACTGATCGCTGGCGTCATCGCCCTTGTGCCACAGCACCGGGTAGTCGATTTGTGTATCCTTGATCTGGATCCACGCCTCGATCTCATTGTTTATCTTTTTGAGCTCGTCCCAGTTTATGGAGCTGCCCTTGCCCTTTGAAGGCTTTCCGCCTCCGCCGCCTCCGCCGCTGCTGTCAACGCTGTGAGCTATCTTCTGAATTTCCCCGTTGAGCTGAGAGTTCTGCACGCTGAGGAACACCATGTTGTACAACAGAGCTCCGAGAGCGCCCAAAAAGACCAGAGCGGAAGCTATGACTACGCACTTGCGCGCGATCTCCTTTTTGTCATCGCCGGGCAAAGGAATAAAGCGGTTCGCAAAGCCCTTTTTCTCGGGAATATATTTCTGTTCGGAAAAGCCGTCGGGATATTCGTTTTTGCCGTTTTCAAAAACCTCGGTTGTTCTGAACGCGGCTGTAGCCGCTATTTCCTCGAAGGGCTTGCCTGCAAGCTCGGACTTGGGAACTGCGGCAACGCGCACGCCGTTAAAAATGAACGCGTAGCCCTTGTAGCCGTTTCCGAAATCGCCCAGCGAGAAAACCTTCGCCTTTTTGCGCGTGAGCTCCCAATCCTTTTCGAGCTCCTTCATCTCCTCTTTGCTCAGCTTTCTGCGGCGCGCTTCCTTCATCATGGCGTTGCGCCTTTTCCAGTAATCCTTCGGCGGCGGCTCATTTACGGAGTGCTCCGACGCCACCACGCTTTCTACAAAATATTTCTTGAACGATGTGTTATCCTTTGTTTTCAGCGCTCCCGTGACGATCAAAATATCGGGCTTATCGGGGCGTTTTGTAATTGAGTTCAGCGCCGCTTTAATGGCTGAGGCCTGCAAAACGGTCTTTTTTACACCCGTAAGCGTATAGCCCTTTTCGGCAAGGCTGTTTCTCAGCGGCTCTTCTTTCCATGAAACGGGATCGGTTTCATTTTTCTTGCAGACAGATAATATTTCTATCAACACGCCGGCATCTTCCTTTCGTGCATTAATAATCGGGATAAATCGTGGTGGTTTTCAAATTTTGCAGCGCTTCTTCAATCAGCGGCGCAAAATCCGCCTTTTGCTGCGCTTCCTTAACAAACTTCAACTTCGGCTTTGTTCGGGGATGGCGCGGAGTGAACACCGTGCAGCAATCCTCATACGGCTCAATTGAAGTTTCGTAGGTATCTATTTT
>JBGUPW010000322.1:0-5371 GCA_045130495.1 Ruminococcus sp.
AAGCAGCAGCCGCACCTTTTCGGGGTCGGTCTGCGGTTCAAGCGAAAGCGCAAGCTCCTTTGCGTCAGCCAAAACGGTTCGCGCCGCCAGCATTTCAAGTATTTTGTCAAGTTCAAGTGTTTGGTAATATTTGTTCATAGCCTTTAACATATTGTTTTATAAAATTGAAGTGTTTTAAATTCCTTTTCAAACCGCTGTTTCAGATATTCCTCCGAGGCTCGGTTGAGCATATCAAGCCCGCCGTCCGACATAGCGAACGAAAACAGCTTGTCGTCGTCGGCATATACCGTGTGCCTGAGCGCGGTCAAAGCCGCCTCGGTCAGCTCCACGGCTCCGTCGGGAGCGGAAGCGCGGCAGTTACAGCAGGCGATGTCGCCCGTTCGAGGAAAAAAGTACATGGTCGGAGCGGTGTAAACGCCGCAGGATCTGCACATAATAAGATCGGGCAGATAGCCCGCCATAGCCGCAAGCCGCATTTCAAAGCAGGGCTTGACAAGCTTTTCCGACCGCTTGCCCGTGTCGATAAGATAGAGCGAATTAAGCATAAGGCTCAGATATTTTTCGGAGCTTTTCCCCTGCGGGCAAGCGGTGAGCGCAAGCTCGCAGAAATACTGCGCGAGGCACATTTTTTTAACATCTCCGCGCAGACCCGGAAAGACATGAAGCGTGCGCGCGTCGCCTACCGAATAGCTTTCGCGCCCCGTGTGGAACGTGAGCGCCGAATAGCTGAGCAGAGCGGTGGCGGCGCTTTTGCCGTCCTTAATGCTCTTGGCTCCGCGCGCGAACGCCTTTATAACGCCGTCGGATTTTGTGAGAACGTGGATAAGCTTGTCGTTCTCACGAATATTCTGCTCCCTGATAATCAAACCCTCTGTGCGGAATTTCATCGGTTTCCTCCCGACCGGGCACGCCCGCGCCCGTGTCCTTCATTTCCTGCGCCCGCTTGTAAGCGATATAATCAAGCACGCTGCCCGAGTTTATAAACAGCCGCCAATGGTTCAGTTCATCCATGCCAACACCTCCGCCAAATAGTTTGCGCGAAGAAGCTGCATTTATCGGCTGAAACATTTTCCTTTTTCATATTTATTATAATTAATTCTTTTCAATATGTCAACGGTCGGCGGCGTGACGCCGCATACAGTCCGCGGTCGGCTGAGCCGACAATCAATCCGCGCTCCTTGCCGTTGTTTTTTTGCAAATGTTTGGTTCACGCGTTTACACGAATTTTTTCGAGAAACGTTTTGACAGGGGTAAGCCCTGTACCTACGCGCCCAAGGATACCGGCATATTTACCCAACGGCACAAACGTAGTCTCCATAACCCACAGCATTACAACTCGGCGCTTGCGCCCCTTAACTCCACTCTCCACACTCTACACTAAAAGCCGACCTAAATTGTCCATTGTCAATTGTCCCCTGTCAATTCAAAAATTGTCCCCTGTCAATTGTCAATTCAAAAAAATTCCTCTTGACAAACGACACCTTATGTATTATAATAGCCGAGGTGTACAGCTTTTTTCTTTACACCCTATCGGAAGGAGAGCTGCACATGGAGAAAAATATTGAGGTCTCGCTGCTGCTCGATTTTTACGGCGAGCTGCTAAAGCCCGGTGTGCGGCAGACGATAGACCTTTACTACAACGACGACCTATCGCTGTCCGAGGTCGCGCAGCAATGCGGCATAACCCGTCAGGGCGTGCGAGACAGCGTAAAGCGCGGCGAAGCCCGTCTTTATGAGTTTGAAAGCAAGCTCGGGCTTATGCGGCGTTTCCGTCAGGTTGAAAGCGGGCTGGACGAGATCGCATCGCTCGCTTTGAAAATCGCGGAAGAATCATCCGACACAAAAGCAGCCGCGCTTGCCGGTCAGATAGTGACGCTGGCAGGCGGTCTTAAAGAATAGAGGTGTTTTATGGCATTTGAAGGACTTTCCGACAAACTGAGCAGAGCATTTAAAAAGCTTAAAAATAAAGGCAAGCTGAGCGAGAGCGACGTTAAGGAAGCCATGCGCGAGGTCAGGCTCGCGCTGCTCGAAGCCGACGTAAACTACAAGGTTGCCAAGGACTTTACAAACAAAGTGACCGAACGCGCTATCGGTCAGGACGTAATGGAAAGCCTGACCCCCGCGCAGATGGTTATCAAAATCGTAAACGAGGAGCTCACCGAGCTTATGGGCGGCGAAAACGCCCGCATCGAGTTCGCCTCAAAGCCTCCCACAATAATTATGATGTGCGGCTTGCAGGGCTCGGGTAAAACTACCCACTCGGCAAAGCTCGCAAAAATGCTCAAGGAAAAGCAGAACCGCCGTCCGCTGCTTGTAGCGTGCGATATTTACCGCCCAGCCGCTATCGACCAGTTGAAGGTCGTGGGCGCAAAGGCGGGCGTTCCCGTGTTTGAAATGGGAACCGCCAACCCCGTTAAAATCGCTAAGCAGGCTGTCAAGCACGCCAAGGACTACGGCAACGACATTGTTATCCTCGACACCGCGGGCCGCCTGCACATTGACGAGGTGCTGATGAACGAGCTTAAGGATATCAAGTCCGAGGTCAAGCCCGACGAGATACTGCTTGTTATCGACTCCATGACCGGTCAGGATGCGGTCAACGTCGCAAAAAGCTTTAACCAACTGCTTGAGGTCACGGGCGTAATCCTCACTAAGCTTGACGGCGACACACGCGGCGGCGCCGCTCTGTCGGTCAAGGCTGTTACGGGCAAGCCTATCAAATTCGCGGGCACGGGCGAAAAGCTTGACGATTTGGAGCTGTTCCACCCCGACAGAATGGCAAGCCGTATTTTAGGCATGGGCGACGTTCTCACACTCATCGAGGACGCTCAAAGCAAGCTTGATCAGAAGCAGGCGGAGGAAATGGCTGAAAAGATCATGTCGAACCGCTTTGACTTCAACGATCTTCTCGGGCAGTTCGAGCAAATCAAAAAAATGGGCCCGCTCAAGGGTATCCTCTCAAAGATCCCGGGCGTGGGCAAGCAGCTTGACGACGTGGATATAAACGACCGTCAAATCGACTGGCTGCAGGCTATAATCCTCTCGATGACTCCCGAGGAACGCACCAATCCCAACCTTATGAACCCCTCGCGCAAGCGCAGGATAGCGGCAGGCTCGGGCAGGACCGTCGAAGAGGTCAACCGCCTGATCAAGCAGCTTGAACAAATGCAGAAGATGATAAAGCAGATGAACAAGGGCGGCAAAAAAGGCAAGCGCAAAAAGAAAATGATGCTTCCCGGACTGGGCGGCGCGCCGTTTGACGGCATGGGCGGCAACGGAATGCCGTTTTAAAAGTGACATTCTCCAAGCGAATTGGTGAATATATATCAAAACACAAAAATCAAAAAAATTATGAGGTGTAAATTATGGCAGTAAAAATCAGACTTAGAAGAATGGGCTCCAAAAAGGCTCCTTATTACAGAGTTATCGTAGCAGATTCAAGATATCCCAGAAACGGCCGTTTCATCGAAGAGGTCGGAACATATGATATCCTCAAGAATCCCAGCGAGTTCAAGGTTGACGCGGAAGCCGTTAAGAAGTGGATCGCCAACGGCGCTCAGCCCACCGATACCGTCAAGGCGTTGCTTAAGAAGAACGGCGTTATCGACTGATCGCGGAGGAAACCGAAATGCAGGAATTACTCACGATTATCGCAAAGGGTCTTGTTGACGAGCCCGATGCGGTGAACGTGGAAAAGGACGAGCCGGCAGAGGACGGCACCGTAACCTATCATATCCACGTTGCCGAGCCCGACATGGGAAGAATAATCGGCAAAAAGGGCAGAATCGCCAAAGCGATCCGCACCATAGCCCGCACTGCGGCAGTTCGCAGCAACGAAAAAATCGTTGTTGAAATAGACTGATTCTTTGGGAACCACCCATCTATTCACCGTCCCACCGTGTTTTTGCACCGGTTGGGACGGTTTTTTGCTTCTTCCCAGCTCCCTCCCCAGCCATAAAAAACAGCGCCGCAGTTCTCGGCATAGTGCTGAGAACTGCGGCGCTGTAGAATTCTTTATCCGTGCTGATTATTGTTTCTGTTGAACAACTCGCCTGATTATGTTAAAAATCAGAAATCGCCGGGATAGATACGGGATCCGGAATTGTTAACTACGTGTTCGTAATCGCCGGGATCATAAGGATAGATATCGGACGTAGTGATTACATCTTCTACGTCAAACAGTGTAACGTCCATTTCAAGACGCTCAAAGGTTTCTTTGTTCATAGTTGCGAATTTCCTTTCCGATTAATTATCACGGCTGTTACTGACCAAAAAATCTGTTCGCAGATTCATTGTACCAATACAGTGATTTTGCAAGATTCTTTTCATTCTGCGACAAGCCGCTGCCGATCACAGCCTTGGCATAATCGAGCGGAGAGTAATAGAAGGTCACGCTTCCAACAGTGAACTCCTGAAGCATATCAAGCTGTGCCGCAGGAATGCCGCCCTTTTCGACGTAGTAATAGTAGTTGTACTGATTTCCGTCGTAGTCGTTGGGTTTGAATGCGGCGGTGTTCTTTGTGAATATATGTCTGAGCTTGTTGTTGGAGAGATAGAAAAGGCTTGATCCGTAATACTTTGCGCCGAGAGCATTTGCAACGGTGTTCATATCGTCGGCATATTTTCCGTTTGCCGCATAGATAGCTTCATCGATCATTGCAGTGGTGACATCTCCCATGGCATAGCCCGAAACAACGCTGTTGGCAGGCTCGGAAACATTGATGTTAAATACTACCTGAGCCTTTGTGCCGTAGTCAAGAGTTTTCTTGATGAGGTCAACAAGGTCGTTGTATTTTTGCTCGCCGTTCTTTTCTTTGTAATCTACGCTGAACTCAGAATTGGGGTCCAGAACGGTCTCGCCGTATTCGCGAACGCTGTAGGTTATGAAATTCGAGTAATTGTCGATTGTGCCTGTAGCTTTGATTATGCAGGACATCTCAGCCGCGCAAACTCTGCAGCTCACCACAAGATAATTGCCTATCTGATTGAAATTGTCCTTGCTGATGACGGTGCTGCACTTTGAAACATCACTCTTCGGGGCGGGAGATGTAACCCATGAGAAGTTGACCGTGAGAGTCTTGTCGCCCTCTGTGATATCGGTCAGCTCTACGCCCGCAGCGGTGGGATCGATGTAGAAGTTAACATAGATTTCATCTTTAAGGGTGATCGTTTGTCCTGCAAAGAACTTCGCCTTTGCGTTTTGAGTAAAGGTCGCTGTGTAGGTTACTTCACCTGTAACTGTGGGAAGAGCCTCGTTGAGCGCGTAGTCCTTTGTGCCGTCGTTCCAGCCGCTGAATGTGTAGGTATACTGCTCGTCGTCCGCCTTTGTGGGAACTGCTCCGTCATAATGCGGGAGAGCACCGTATTCTAC
>JBGUPW010000323.1:0-2318 GCA_045130495.1 Ruminococcus sp.
GTCAGCCTTACCTCAATTTATTTGTACAATCTGACGAAAAATCTTACTTCGCAATCCGCACACCGTAATTATGCGGTATTGCCTTAACCGTAAATCTCAACCGTAAGAGCCGAAACCTTACGAAAGAGCCGAACCCTTATAAATATTTTATTAACAAACACGTAGGGCAAAACCTGCGTGTTTATTTATGCTTTCCAAAGTCGGACGCGATCACCGAAAAACGCGTTCATCGGGATATGGACAACACCTCCGCCTTGTGATATAATATAAATCAACAAATTATTCCTCATATCAAATCGGATTTTTTTATATCTTAATGCAAACCGCTGACCGAATACCGTACCGGCTGAGAGGTTCCCTAAAATATAAATCAAAGAAAAGAAGTGATAGAATGAAAATACCGAAAAGAAGGATTTGGACTATCATAGTTTTCTGTATAGTGCTGATGCTGTTCGGCTGGATGATCGGTAATAACGCGATATACGCTGCAAGAGTGGACACAAGTATGCGCTTCAGCGTTATGCTCGACGGAGAGTATTCCATGGACGGCGGAGAGTGGAAAAAGTATGACAGTATGGAGCCGATCAACGAGCACTTCAAAAAAGCCGTATTCAAGGGGAAATTTATTAAGCAGGTTGAATTTTATCACGGTATGTACATCACGTCGAAAAACGTCTGGTACACGATCAAGTATCCCGACGGAACAGAATATTTCAACAGCAGACGCGTTGACCCCTCGGAGCTTATTCCCGAATCGATGATGATGCAGCAAGACAGAATGCTTTCTACCCCGGGTTATTCGGTAAAACAATTCGCACTTGACTATGACGAAGTATTCCATGAGAATATGGATAAAGAAATGATATTGGAGGTAGAGTATCCATACGACGGCAGAGGTCCGATATTTTCCGACGTATTTTATGTTACTATGAGCTATTCCGACGGAATATATATCCGCTTCCTGTTTGACGCTCTTCCCGTTATACTCATCTCGATTTTAGTTTGCTTTTTCGGAGTATTCTTCTTCCCGATTGCGAGCGTCATTCAGGGAAGATTTGAAACAAAATACATTTCCTTCGGCGCGCTCTGCTTTTGCAGCGGCTTCTATCTTATCATGCAAAAAGCTGCTGATTATCTCAACTTGTGGATAATGGACTCAACAACCGTTATGATGACCGACAGGCTCTCGCTGTTCATTTTCGCGATCGCTGTAGTTTTTTATCTGAAATCCGTTTTGAGCAGAAAAATCTCAAAGATAATTGCCGCCGTCATAGGAACGTCTATTACCGCTTTCGCGATCGCGGCGATTATCCTTCACATGACCGATACTGCGGATTTGATAATAACCTCAAGGATTTTGTACTTTGTTCTTGCAGCGGGCTCATTGATTATTACGGTGCTGCTCTGTATGGAGATCAGGGAAAAAAGGGGCTATGATTTGTTCAACTACCTGATGTCATGGGGTCCGCTCGTTTTGAGTATATTGGCAGATATTACAGGAGTATTCCTTTACGGCAGAGACACTTCATTTATCCAAATCGGGCTTGCCGTTACGATATTATATCAGATGGTGCGCTTCGGGTTCGACCTGAGAAAGCAATATGTTGAAGCGATCCGTTACCAGCAGATTCAGAAGGAGCTGTATGAGGCGAAGGTCAGTGTTATGACCTCGCAAATTCGCCCTCACTTTATGTATAACGCCCTTACCTCGATAGCGATGATGTGTACGATAAATCCCGAAACAGCGCAGAAGGCAACCGTGACCTTTGCAAAATATCTGCGCGGAAATATGGATTCGCTCAAACAAACAGCTCCCGTGCCTTTCTCGCAGGAGCTGGAGCATTTAAAAAAGTATCTGTATATCGAAAAGCTGAGATTTGACGATTTGCTCAATATCGAGTATGACATTCAGACGACGGATTTTGAGCTGCCTCTGCTCAGTATTCAGCCGCTTGTTGAAAACGCCGTCAAGCACGGAGTCGGCATGAAGGAGGACGGCGGCACGGTGAAGATATCCACCCGAGAGACCGAGACCTCTTATGAGGTCATTATTGAGGACGACGGCGTCGGCTTTGACGAAAACGAAAAGAAGAATGACGACAGAACGCACATCGGTATGGAAACCACAAAAAAACGCCTGCACGATATGTGCGGAGGCGAGGTTATAATTTCAAGTAAAGTCGGAGAAGGCACCACAGCAAAGGTGATAATTCCGAAGAAGGAGGAAAACTGAAAATGAGAATACTCTGTCTTGACGACGAGCCTCTGGCTCTGAAAATGCTTGAAGCGGCTGTCCGCGAGGCAAAGCCCGACGCCGA